>JAJAYG010000238.1 GCA_026786335.1 Chitinophagales bacterium
GTAAATGAAGAAGGCGGCGGAATGCTCATTGTTGATCTTGCCGGTTTACCAGGCTCAGTAACAACAAAATTTTTTACTGCCGGAGCGCTTAATTTACAAACAGGCCATAGCATTCAAATTGATGAGTTTGGAATTTGCTATGTGAACGGTTCAAACATTTCTGTTGGCGGCGTTTTGTTTTTTGATTTGAATGCCGACCCTATGACTCCTGTTTACCTTGGAGAATATGAGAGTAACTACGTGCACGATTCAAACATCCGCAATAACATTATGTGGACTTCAGAAATTTACAAAGGTTGGTTTCGCGCGATAGATGTTTCAAACAAAGCAAATCCAATTCAGTTGGCGCAGCAAAGCACTCCCGGAAATTTTAATCACAACTCAGCACTATCCGATAACGGAAGTTATGTATACACAACAGATGAAGTTACCAATTCCTACATCACCTCTTACAATGTTTCTGATCTTGGAAATATTACAGAGCTTGATCGGTTTCAGGCAAATCCCGGTACCAGCAGCATTGGGCATAATGTGCATGTGAAAGGAAATTACCTGGTGATTGCATATTACCGTGACGGTGTAATTATTGCCGATGCAACACATCCCGATAATCTGATTAAAGTTGGAAGCTATGATACCAGCCCATTTGCAGGCAGCGGATACAACGGTTGCTGGGAAGCATATCCCTATCTTCCTTCAGGAAATATTCTGGCTGCTGACATTGAACAAGGATTGTATGTGCTCGGCGTAACCTATACTCCCGCATGTTATCTTAACGGAACTGTTACTGATTATTCTACCGGCGCTGTGTTGAGCGGAGTAACTGTTACCATTACCGGAGGTGATGGTTCTTCTGCTTCAACAAATTTATCGGGAGTTTATGCAACCGGATTTTCAACTGCAGGTAGTTACAGTGTAACTTTTTCAAAATCGGGTTATTCAACTAAAACAATTACACACGTTTCGCTCACCAGTGGAATCACAACAATTCTGAATACCACTTTAAAAAACACTTCGCTCCCGCAATGCGTTACTCCAACAGGATTGAGTGCAACAAATATTACCAGTTCATCGGCCACATTAAAATGGAGTGATGAATATGTTTCATCATTCACTTTAAAACTCAAAAACCTCTCGAACAACACAGTTACCACTTACACCCCTTATGTAAATTCACTTAATGTTACAGGCTTGTCTTCATGCACTTCTTACAAATTCAGAGTGAAAGGGAAATGTACTTCCACGGGCCAGTTCACAGCATTTTCTTCATGGTACTCCTTCAATGCCAGTGGTAGTAATTGTAAGTATATTTATGGTGATGAATATGTTTTGGGAAATGAAGTGCAACAAATTATTTATCCCAATCCTTTTAATGACGTGCTGAATGTTGTTGTGAATCTTAACAACGATGGCGCGGTGATGATTTCACTATATGATGTTACCGGAAGAATGGTAAAAGAAATTTCCGCTCAGCAATATGCTGCAGGAAGTAATTACATCACTATTGATGCGAATGATTTAGGGAAAGGAATTTATTTCTGCTCGATAAAAACAAGTGATAGCGTTATCACAAAAAAAATTGTGAAGGAATAATCCCAAGATACTTTTTAAAATAAATTCAGCAATTAAGAATTGGCAGCATTTTGCCATCAACACTGATTAACCGATCAAGCCGGATTCCTTCACCACTTCCCAGTTGAAGAAATTCGGTTTTGTCTTTGATGAAAAATGTTTTGATCACGCCGCTGATAGAAATCTCTCTTTCTGCTTCATCTTTAAAAATTATGATGCACGTTTTTTTTAAGGTAGCTAGTGCTTCCAACTCATCATAATAATTGCAGGAAATCGGGATGTATTTTTTCATTTCTGAATTTTAAATTGATTCAGTATTAAGCTAAAGCCAACTCCTCTTTCAACCTGTTCTTCATCACCATCAATTCATTTTCCATTTTCACTACAGATTTAAGCAACTGATCTTTCTGCTGCATGGGTTCGGGTATTTCACTGCTGATGTAGTTGCAGAACTTCCACACTTCTTTTACCTCATTTACATCCACCTCATACGGTTTGTATTCGGGGTTGAGTGAATGCAGCACCATTTTTTTCCGGCGCTTAATTTCATTCACCACATTCTTAAACACAATGCCTTCTTCTTTGGTGAGCAACACATAAGCGTGATTGCTTTTGATCTCGTACCAGTTCTCTACATATTCAGCGATCACCCAACTCTTATCGGGTATGGGCAACATCGAATCGCCATCAATCTGAAACATGCGGTACTTGCGGTCATTAAAAAGAATGGGCAACTGAAAGGCCGGAAGTTTTTTTATAAAGTCGGGGTCGGCAAAACCATTTTTATAACCTGCCTTTGCTTTCAGCGGCACCACTTCAATGTTTTCTTTATTAAAAGAATCAAGCGTGGTGGCAAGCACCCTAAGTTTGCTGCCGGTGATGTAGATATCGTGCCCCTTCAATAATTCAGAGAGCTGAAACTGACCGAGTTTACTCAAATCGGTTTTCACCAAAGTATCAATCGACACTTTATAATATTTAGAAAAAGAAATGAGCGCATCGAGCGTAGGGTTTTTTACGCTGCCGTTTTCATAGCTGTTTAAAGTAGAGCGGCTCATGCCGAGTTCGCGGGCAATTACGTCCTGTGTTTTTTGTTTGTATCCGCGGAGTGCTTTGATGTTACTGCTGAAGAACATGATTAAATATTTTGTGTGGAAATGAAAATTGACTACATTATAGCCATTCAATTTGTTTGTATTGCAACCAAAGGTATAACAAAAATTGAATTCAAAAATTTTATTGCTCAAAGTTTATTTAAACAAATTACTGCTATGATTCTTTCATCTGATAAAACCATCACCCACCTCGACCTCGATTGTTTTTTCGTGGCTGTTTCACGATTAATGAACCCCACACTCAATGGCAAACCCGTACTCATAGGAGGTAGCAGCGACCGCGGTGTGGTGGCAGCCTGCAGTTACGAAGCGCGCAAGTATGGCATTCATTCAGCCATGCCCATGAAACTCGCCAAACGCCTGTGCCCCGAAGCATTGATTGTGCACGGCGACTATGAGATGTATGCTAAAAAATCGGACGAGGTAACGCAGATCATCAGTGAGAAAGTGCCCGTGTATGAGAAGAGTTCTATTGATGAGTTTTACCTCGACCTCACCGGAATGGATCGCTTTTTCGGTTGTTACAAATGGTCAACAGAATTGTGGAAGACGGTGAAAAAAGAAACCGGCCTGCCCAGTTCATTCGGCATCTCGGCAAACAAAACTGTTTCAAAAATTGCTACCGACTTTGTAAAACCCGACAGCAATAAAAAAATTGATCGTGGTACCGAAAAAGAATTTCTTGCTCCCATGAGTGTAAGTAAAATACCCATGGTAGGCGAAAAAACTTATCAGGTATTGCGGCAGATGGGCGTAGAAAAAATTCTCACGCTGCAACAGATGCCGGTGGAATTAATGAAAGATGTGTTGGGTGAAAATGGAAAAACTATTTGGCAAAAAGCAAACGGCATTGATGATACGCCTGTGATTCCTTACAATGAAAGAAAAAGTATTTCGAGTGAAGAAACCTTTGATCAGGATACCATTGATATTGTAAAAATGAAATCCATTTTGATTCGCATGACGGAGCAACTGCTTTTTCAATTGCGCGACGAAAACAAACTCACATCCTGCATTACAATAAAGATCAGGTATTCAAATTTCGATACACATACCATGCAGTCACGCATTCCTTACACCTCATGCGATCACCATCTTATTCCAAGAGTGAAAGAGTTGTTTGATAAATTGTATGAAAGAAGAATGCTCATTCGCCTCATCGGAGTTCGCTTTAGTCACCTTGTAGGCGGCGGCTACCAAATCAATTTGTTTGAAGATTCAATGGAGCAAATTCATTTGTACCAGGCCATGGATAAAATGAAAAAGCGATATGGCGATACCGCTGTGCTTCGTGCTGCAGGAAGCGATTTTACTCCCCGCATGTTCAACCCGTTTAACGGATTAACCAAGGGGCAGCCATTACAAAAAAAAATTCAATAACGTAAGCAAGCTCCGAAGGAGCGCCATTATGGTAGCAGGAAATAAAATCACACAGTGGAGCCCCGCAGGGGCAACATTATCATACGAACAACAAACGCACAGGAAACAAAATGAAAAATAATGTCGCCCCTGCGGGGCTAATAAACTTTGTCTTTTAATTTCTACCATAATGTCGCCCCTTCGGGGCTCAATGAAATAAATCATGTACCTCAACTGCCACACCTATTACAGTTTTAAGTTCGGTGCCCTCAGTACTGAAGACCTGCTTGCCGAAGCGCAATCGAAAGGCGTGAGCAAATTTGTATTGAGCGATATCAATAACACCTCTGCCATTCTTGATTTCCATCGCCTCGCAAAAAAATACAACGTGCAGCCTGTGGCAGGCATTGATTTCAGAAACGGAGTGCAACAAAAATTTATCGGCATCGCAAAAAATCACGAAGGTTTTTTTGAACTGAATAATTTCCTTTCCAAATGTTTGCATGAAGTAAAAGAATCTATGACGGCAAGGGAAACAGAAATTCCTGATCTCGCGCCTTCATTTCAAAATGCCTTCATTGTTTATCCATTCAAAAATGTAGAAAGGAATCCAGTGTTGCACGAACACTTAATACGCGACAGCACTCACTCCTCATCGGGCAAGGTTGGGGTGGGGCTCTCCGATCTCAACCGCCTTCGTTTTTCTCCCTGGAAATACCATCCCGAAAAATTAGTAGCGCTGGCACCGGTTACCTTCCGCAACAAAACTGATTTTAATACGCACCGCCTGTTGCGCGCCATCGATAGAAACATTGTACTCAGCAAACTGGAGTTGCATGAGCAGGCATTGCCCGATGAAGTGATGATGAGTGAAGAAGAACTATGCAGGTACTACAAAGATTTTCCGCACATCATTTCCAACACAAAAAAATTACTTGATGAGTGCGAACCCATTGATTTTGAATTCGGGAAAAACAAAAACAAAAAAACATTTACCGGCAGTGCTGCCGGCGACAGCGAGTTGCTGCGTAAACTCTGTACCGACAATCTGGAATACCGCTATCCAAAAAAAGAAACGCACATCATCGAACGTTTCAATCACGAGATCAAGATGATTACCGAACTTGGTTTTGCTTCATACTTTTTAATCAACTGGGATATTGTGCGCTATGCGCAACAC
>JAJAYG010000239.1 GCA_026786335.1 Chitinophagales bacterium
AGATCAATGTTTCTACCGGTGCATTCATCTGGCGGCTCGGCGGTGACAGCAATCAATTTACTTTTCCCAATGATGCAGCAAAATTTAGCTACCAGCACGACTGCCGCGTACTTACAAACGGCAACATCACACTGTTTGATGATGGTAATTTTCACAGCCCTGCAAAATCTTTTGCAAAAGAATATCAGCTTGATCTTACAAATAAAATTGCAACACTTGTATGGAGTTACAGCCATCCGGATGTGAATGGAGTGGTGGCGTATTACTTTGCAATGGGAAGCGCTCAGCGCCTTTCAAACGGAAACACTTTTATTAATTGGGGATGGCGTTCAAACGGAACATTGCCGAGCATGACTGAAGTAACTTCCGCAGGCACCATTGTGTGGGAATTAACACTTACAGATGGCGGAAAAAATATTGTGGCATACCGTGGCCATCGCTACTTGTGGGATAACATTTGTGCAAGACCAACTTTTGCAAACATGAAAACAAAGAGCATAACTTCCACAACAGCTAACTTAACCTGGGCTGCTGTCGCAAATGCAAGGCAGAAGTATGAAGTGCAATACAAGAAAGATGCAGATGCAGTTTGGACGAGTACAAAAGTTTCGCCCACAGCTACATCTCTCGTAATTACAGGATTAACTTTAAGCACATTATACGATTGGCGCATACAGGCATTGTGCGATACACTTGCCGGCAAAGTTTCAAAATTTACAGCCATCAAAACATTTACCACCAAAGCATTTAAAGATTTGCAAGTGAATGAAAATGTTGCAGGTATTTTTCTTTATCCAAATCCTGCGCACGATGCCATCACTATTGAAAGCAATGGAAATATTTCGCAGGTGCGTGTGCTAAATTTATTGGCGCAAGAAATTAAGCAAATAAATTTTGGTAATGAAGTAGCTGAAACTCAAATTCGACTTTCAATTTCAAATCTAAGTGCCGGAAATTATTTTGTTGAAGTAACCTCAAATGAAAAGAAAGAAGTGATGAAGCTTGTGGTAGAATAATTTTATTCAGAAATAAAAATAAGCGGCACTGATTGAAACAGTGCCGCTTATTTTTTTAATCAATCCTGCCATTTATTTCTCCGTCTCTTTGCGCAGCAATTTTCCGTTTTCATCATAGTGCATTACATCGCCGGTTGGTTTGCCATCAACATAATTTGTTTCCGTCATCAGGTTGCCGTTTTCATAAAATGTTTTCCAATTACCCGATTCTATTGCGTTGATGTATGTTCCTATTTCTTTAACCTTTCCGCTTTTGTAAAAAGATTTGTAAGGACCATTTTCTTCATTACCCAAAAAATAAACTTCTTCTTTAATTTTCACTGAATCATAATAGAATTTCCAAAGACCATCCATAGCGTTATTTACATACTGCCCTTCTTCTTTTAATTTACTGCTTGCGTAGTAAGAGCGGTACCCACCCTCAAAAATTCCATCTTTATAATTTTCAAATATCATCTCAACTCCTGTTTCAAAAAAGACTTTGCGTACACCATTTTGCAATCCATTTTTATAAAGTGCCTTCTCACTCATTTTCCCCGAAGGATAGTATTTGATGAGTGTATCAGAAATTTTATTGCTTACATAATTGCGGCGCTCAATCAATTGTCCATCTTCAGCATAAAGAAGATATACTCCTTCTTTAATTGAAGGGCTGTCATTTTTAACTGCATACACTTCATGTGGCCTCGTTCCTTCTGTATCATAATAAGTAGTCACCTTTTTATTTCTAGTATTACAGGAAGCTATTGCAATTACTAAAATGATGAAAGCTATTTTTTTCATTCTTAAAATATTTCAAACAAAAGTAATTATGTTAAATTGATCATGGAGAAAATTGAAAATATTTTCTGGCGATTCAGTTTAAAAATAACCGCTGTCAGGGTACAAAAAAACCGCTGACAGGGTTACGGATAGTTACGCTGCAATATTTTTCTTTCCTTCGTAAAAATATTTGTTAATGGAAATTCTAAAAAGCTGGATTGAAGATGCCTGGAACGATCGCACAAAATTGCAGGATGAAAAAGTAAAAGAGTTTGTTCGCAATGTGATTGAATTATTGGATGAAGGAAGAATTCGGGTTGCAGAAAAACAAAATGGTGTTTGGGTTTCAAATGAATGGGTTAAGAAAGCAATCCTGTTGTATTTCGCAATGATGCTGATGGAAGAAATGCAGGCAGGCCCAATGATCTATTATGATAAAATTCCTTTAAAGAAAAATTACAAAGAACTTGGTGTGCGTGTGGTACCGCATGGCGTGGCGCGCTATGGAAGTTACCTTGCAAAGAGTGTGATCATGATGCCGTCTTTTGTAAACATTGGTGCCTATGTAGACGAAGGTACCCTTGTAGATACGTGGGCAACAGTTGGTTCGTGTGCGCAGATTGGAAAAAATGTTCACCTAAGCGGTGGTGTTGGAATTGGCGGCGTACTCGAGCCGGTGCAGGCAACACCGGTAATCATCGAAGACAATTGTTTTATTGGCTCGCGGTGCATCGTTGTCGAAGGTGTGATTGTGGAACAGGAAGCAGTGCTGGGTGCCAATGTTGTTTTAACTGCTTCTACAAAAATTATTGACGTCACTGGCGATAGTCCTATTGAGATGAAAGGTTTTGTTCCTGCACGATCCGTTGTTATTCCTGGAAGTTATACAAAGTCGTTTCCAGCCGGAGATTTCCAAGTTCC
>JAJAYG010000240.1 GCA_026786335.1 Chitinophagales bacterium
ATCCACCATGTAAGGTGTGTTTTCATCATAGGTAACACCATCCACAGCGTTGAATACATCTGATAGTGGATTCATTACATCACCAATCAAATGAACAAAAGGATTCTCCTCAATAAAACCTCCGAGTCCATCGCTAAAATTGAAATAAACATTTGAATCGGGGAAAAGAAAATTTGCGGTGGTGGATGCTGTGTTTCCCACCAATGAATCATAATCGAACGGATAACTCACCCAATAACTTTCAGTGCGCAAACCGCTGCGGCATTTTTCATTGTACTCTTTATTTAACTGCGCTGCTGTGGTATTCACATCAACCTTTCGGTCAGCATAGCGTGGCATCACCTTATAGGGTGCCTGCGCAAAAATGTTTATTGAAATGAAAAGCAACAAGAAGAAGGAAATGTTTTTCATACCTGATATTTTTTTAGTGAAGTGAAAATCTGCATTTAAATTTTCGAATGCAAATTGCAGTAGTAAAGATAATTTTTCATTACAATTCAAAAATATTTTTTCAAAACCTTAGTGAATTACGATTGCCTTCTTTGCAATTACCTGCGTAGTAGACTGCAGTAAAACATTATAAATGCCATTGGGGAATTTGCTGAAATCAACAGCTAATGATTGACGATTTGCCAAATCAAAATCTTTCATTTCCAAAACAAGCGAACCTGTTTGATTGTAAACTTTAAGAGTAAAAGATTGAGCAGATTTATTTTGAAATGAAATATTGCAAGCATCATTCACCGGGTTCGGGAAAACAGAAACATCATTATCACTAATTGTATTTGCAATTCCTGTAATCGGTAAATCAGCCACCGGAAAAATTGCAAGGTCAATATCGAGAATCCATGAATTTAAAATCTGATGCCAGGTACTGTCATTCCACATTTCAAAAGCCCATCCGCTATTGGTAACACATCCATCATCCGTCGAAAGTAAAGCGATGGTATCGCCTTTTGCATTCGGTAACACTATGCTTACAAAAAAAGAATCGCTCACCTGAACAGGTGTTGTAAAAGTAAAAAGTGTATTGGCGCCTTGCGAATTGATTGCAGAAAGATTTACCGGGTTCGAGGTTCCTAACAAATCCAGCGGGCGAAATGCATCGGTATCGCAATTAAAAACCTGAGCATACACATCGCCGGGAAAAGCACTTAAAGTTTTGTATGCAACATTGATCAATACATTTTTTACAGCACCTGTATCTCCAAGTCCTAATTTCGAAAGAGAATAAAATTGCGCCTTCGCCAAATCTCCATATTGATTATTGCCCGAAACATAACCTGAATCTGGCGCAGCATAAACTCCCGTAAAGCAACCCAATCCGCCTTCAAAAACCGGAATAAAACTGGGGAGATAAATGGTATCAACCACTTCACGCAATTGCGGTGATGAAATATTATTTTGGAAAGGAAGAAAAGATGATGAAGTGCGTTGTGCATTTGCACTTACAAAAACAAATACTGCGGCAAGGGTGATGTATATTTTTAAGTTTTTCATTGCAGCGAAAGTAAGCAGAAAGATGCTGAACCAAATTTGATGGTGTGCAAACCGTTTTCACTATGTTTGAAACCGATGAATGCATTTCTGTTTAAAGCAAAAGAATATTTAAAATATTTATTGAAAGCTGAAGGAGCAGCTAACATCCACTCTCCTTTTGTTTTTGATTTTGTAAAACAAGTATTGCATGACAACAGAAATTTTTATTGCTACCACAATATTGAAGAATTAAGAAACGCATTGAGCGAATCGAAAGAAATAATTGAAGTAAAAGATTGGGGCGCAGGTTCTCAAGTGAGTTCAGCTGATCGCAGGAGGATTCGATCCATTGTAAAACATGCCGCAACAAAACCTGCCTTTGCACAATTACTTTTTAGAATGGGCGTGCATTATGAGAGTAAAAAAATTCTGGAGCTTGGGACTTCACTCGGTATTACAACACTGTACCTTTCCTCAATAAGCAAAGAAGCAAAAGTAATTTCGATTGAAGGGGATGCAACACTTGCTGCTGCTGCAAAAAATGTTTTTGACTCAATGGAACAAAAAAATATTACTTTATTGCAAGGTTCATTTGAAGAGCATATTCACCCGGCCTTAAAAATTTTACAGCAAGTTGATTTTGTTTATGTAGATGGCAATCACCGAAAAGAAGCTACACTCAATTATTTTAAAACCATTCTCGAATTCACACACGAAAAAAGTATTCTTGTCTTCGGTGATATTTATTGGAGTGAAGAAATGAAACTGGCGTGGAAGGAAATTAAAGCGCACCCGCAGGTAACTATTTCAATTGATTTGTTTTTTATGGGGATTATTTTTTTTAGAAAGGAATTATCGAAGCAGGATTTTATAATCCGTTATTAATATCCTTAGTTCTCCTGCTTCATAAACAGTGCACGCAATTCATTTGCATCTTCCACTTTCATTTTTCCGCCTAAGATCAATCGCACCTGCCTTCTGCGAATGGCACCATCGAATAATCTTTTTTCTTCTTCTGTTTCAGGTGCAAGTTCGGGCACTGCTTTCGGTTTTCCTTTTTCATCCAAAGCAACAAAAGTGTAGTAAGACTCATTTCAATTGAGTCGTGTATCATTTTAAAAAAAATCACACCACACAA
>JAJAYG010000241.1 GCA_026786335.1 Chitinophagales bacterium
CAGCACTTTAATTTTTTTCTAGGGAAAAGAATGGGAACTCAGCATAACATAGAGCATGTGATTTAGTTGCCTTCAATTTTTCTTTTCAAAGTGAACTGAATAACTATATTTGATTCATCACTACTAACATGAAAAAATTTATACTAACTTCAATTTTAGTTTTTTCCTCTCCACTCCTCTTTGCTTCCAACGAACCATTTAGCGGCAGCGCAAGAGCATTAGGATTAGGAAATGCAACACTCACTTTTAGTGATGCTTATTCTGTGCTGAACAATCAGGCGGCAATGGCATTTCGTAAGAATATTTCATTCTCACTCTTTGCTGAGCAGCGTTATTTTCAAAATGAATTAGGATATTATGCAGCCGGACTAACGCTGCCAACTAAAAAAGGTGCATTCGGGTTAAGCATCAACTACAATGGTTTCGATTTGTATAATGAACAGAAAATTGGGTTGGGTTATGCAATGCTCTTCTCAAAAAATATTTCCGGCTCACTCCAAATAGATTACCTCTCCACTTCCATTGCTGAATACGGAACTTCATCTGCATTCACTTTCGAAGCAGGGTTGTTGGTAAAGATTAATGACCAGTTGAAAGGTGCAGCACATGTGTTTAATCCTGTTGCAGTAAAATCTGGATTTGCAGTGGAGAAAGTGCCCACGGTTTTTCAATTGGGTTTAAGTTATGAGCCGGGTAAAAAAGTTTTACTCTCTGCCGAAGTTGAAAAAGACATTGACAATGCCGCAAGATTTAAAGCCGGTGTTGAATATAAAATTGTTGATGTACTGCATTTGCGCGGCGGCATTGAAACCAATCCTTCGCAATACGGATTGGGAGTTGGTATAAATGTTAAGCAATTGAAGATTGATATTGCTGCAAGCTATCATCAGGTGTTGGGAGTTACTCCGGCGTTTTCATTGAATTATGTTTTTGAAAAGAAGAAGAAATGAAAAGCACTATTACAGTTTACGCTCAATGGTTCTCGACAAGCTCGAACTGACAAGTCAGTGATGGTCACTTCGAGCTTGTCGAGAAGTTTTAAGATTGTAACGAATACTTAAGAGACAAAAATATTTTTTATTTAGGATGATAAATAATATTAGCTGCAGAACTTTAAAAACTCAAAGGGTAGTACCAAGCGCAATGCAACATAGATTTCATTTCTATAATTCGTCAATAAAATTTTTCGTTTTCCTACTCGCTATCACATTATCTTTCCTTTCTCCCAAAAAAACCTTTGCTCAAAACACTCCGCCAACACAAGATGATTTTCAAAAGCAACAGCAAATTCTCGAAGACAACACCGAGCGCGATGAGAATCAGAAATTTGATTACGAAAATTTAGTGGATCTTATTTCAATTCTGCAAAAACATCCAGTGAATCTCAACAAAGCATCGAGAGAAGATTTTCTGCCGCTGGTTGATTTAAAAGTTTTGAATGATCAGCAGGTAAATGCAATTTTAAATTACAGAGATCAGTTAGGAAAGTTCATCAGCATTTTTGAATTGCAGGCAGTGCCTTATCTCGATGTTGCAACTATAAAAAATATGTTGCCTTATGTAACGGTTAACTCAACACTTGCAACAACACAAATAAAACCAATCGAGCTTTTAACAGGAGGTGATTACATGTTGCTTATGCGCGGCACACAAATTATTGAAGAGCAAAAAGGATTTTCACCAGCCGATTCTAATTCAACATCACGCTACCTCGGAAGTCCGTTAAATTTATATACACGCTTTCGCTACAGCTACGGAACAAAATTCAGCTATGGCATTACCGGACAAAAAGATGCAGGCGAAGAATTTTTTAAAGGAACACAAAAACAAGGATTCGATTTTTACTCGGCACATATTTTCTATCGCGGCAATGGTTTGGTAAAAGCCGTTGCGCTTGGTGATTATACATTAAACTTCGGGCAGGGATTATTAATGGGTTCGGGGTTTGGCGTAAACAAAAGTTCATACATCACCTCTATTAAAAATGGCGGTAGAGAAATTCGGCCTTATACTTCTGCAGATGAATTTAATTTTTTCCGCGGCAGCGCAATAACGCTGGGATCAAATCATATTTCTGCAACAGGTTTTGCATCCTACAAAAAAATTGATGGTAACGTAAGTTCGATTGATACCATTGACGAAAATACTTTTGTTACCAGCATTGGTGGCAACGGATATCACCGCACCACAACAGAAGTTGAAAATAAAAACACAAATGATCAAACCGTGTTCGGAGCAAATCTCGATTACAATACAAGAGGGTTTTCTGCTGGTGCAACATTTCTTCATTCACAATTTACCATTCCTGTTTCGCCTGCCTATCAACCTTATAACATTTACTATTTCCAAGGAGATCAACTCACCAATTACGGCGCACACTTCGATTGGCAGTATAAAAATTTCAATTGGTTCGGTGAAGCTGCATACAGCAACCCCGGAAGTTTCGGAATGCTGAGCGGATTGCTCGTGAGTGTTGACCCGAAAGTTGACTTGGTTTTTATTTATAGAAATTATGCGCGCGATTTTCAATCACTGTATTCAAATGCATTTGGCGAGAGCAGCACTTCAATCAATGAAAAAGGATTGTACTCAGGTTTAATTATTCGTCCTGCGCGCGCATGGGAGTTGGATGCTTACGCAGATTTTTTCAGCAAGCCGTGGCTCGCTTATTTGGTAGATGCACCATCTGTTGGCGTTGATTATTTAGTGCAATTAAATTACCGGCCTAACAAGGTGCTTGCAATGTATATGCGATGGAAAGATGAAACCAAGCAAGCGAACTCTTCACTCAATGATACGCCGCTTGATTATGTGGCGAATACTGAAAAACAAAATCTGCGTTTCGATCTTTCTTACAAAGCAACGC
>JAJAYG010000242.1 GCA_026786335.1 Chitinophagales bacterium
GAACAAGGATGCCTGCAAAGATGATTGCAATAAAGGTTTCATCCTGCAAAGCTTTTAATTCGGGGAGTTGAGCAGTTGCAAATTTTATGAGCAGGAGTAGTAAGATGATTGCGATCACCGAAGCCAATATGCCATTGATCATGCTTCTTCTTAAAAATGGTTTTGTTATAAAACCTCTGGTAGCACCAACTAATTGCATGCTGCGGATCAAAAATCTGTTTGCATACATGGAGAGTCTGATGGTGCTGTCGATTAATGTGATAGCGATAATGATCAGCAACAAGCTGATCCCAATAATAAACCAACCTATCTTTCTCAAATTATCATTCAGTACTGCAACCAATTTATGCTCATAGTAAAATTCGCTTGCTTCGGTGTGAGCCATAATATTTTTCTCAATCATATTAATGCTGTCTTGGCTGGTGTAAGTTGAAAGAAGTTTTAAGTTGATACTCGCAAAGAGCGGATTGTAATCGAGCAGGTCTTTAAAATCTTCGCCGCTGTCTTTGGTAAAAATTTTTGCTGCATCTTCTTTTGAAACATAGATGGCACTCTTTACCCAAGGCTCTTTTTGCAATTGTTCTTTTAGGGTAAGAATTTCTTTTTCATTCACACCATCTTTAATGATCACTGTAAATTCCAGGTTCTCTTTAAACTGATTGGCAAGTTTGTTTCCACTGCTAAAAACCATTGCCAGCATACCGATCATAAACAAAACAAGCGAAGTAGATATTACACTGTATAAATAATTTGGCTTAAACCTTCTTGATGCACTGCTCTTTTCTTCCATAAGAAATTTAAAATATTGTTTGCGAATGTAGAGAACGATCAGAGGTGAAATTGATTGCGGCTGTTCTTCTTTTCAACAACAAATTATTATTCGCATACTTAATGTTACAACTGAAATGTTTTTTTTATAGCAACCGATTCATAATTCAAACCAACATTCTTGTAGTTGCATTAATTAGCTTTGCGAAAATATTTTGAAAAGGGAAATGGAGTTCAGTGAAATTGAAAATAAGGTAAAGGAGTTTTGGAAGAAGCACAATGTTTACAGAGTAGAAAATGAATCTGCTCTGCCTAAATATTACGTGCTGGATATGTTCCCCTATCCAAGCGGTGCAGGTTTGCATGTAGGCCATCCGCTCGGTTACATTGCCAGCGATATTGTTGCGCGCTATAAAAGGTTGAAGGGTTACAATGTGTTGCACCCAATGGGTTATGATTCATTTGGTTTGCCTGCGGAACAATACGCAATTCAAACAGGTCAGCATCCGGCAATCACTACCGATCAAAACATTAAAACTTTTCGCGAGCAAATGGATATGCTGGGTTTCTCTTTTGACTGGAGCCGTGAGCTAAGAACAAGTGATCCTCAATTTTATAAATGGACGCAATGGATTTTTATCAAACTTTTTCATTCATGGTACAATAAAAAAAGTGATACTGCGGAATCAATTGCTTCATTAGTTCTTGAGTTTGAACAAAACGGAAATGCAAATATTGATGCGGCAACAGCACAGCAAGAAAATTTTTCTGCAGAGGAATGGAAAAGTTTTTCGGCAAAAAATAAAAGTGATGTGCTTCTAAACTATCGCCTCGCATATCTCGCCGACTCATGGGTAAACTGGTGCCCTCAACTCGGTACTGTGCTTGCAAATGATGAGGTAAAAGATGGCGTGAGTGAACGCGGCGGATATCCTGTTGAGAGAAAATTAATGAAGCAGTGGAGCATGCGCATTACGGCTTATGCCGAGCGTTTGCTGAGCGGATTAGAAAAAATAGAATGGAGTGATTCAATAAAAGAAGCGCAGAGAAATTGGATTGGGAAAAGTGAAGGATGCAGTTTAGCGTTTCGTGTTTCGGGTTTAGAGTTTCGAGTTGAAGTTTTCACCACCCGACCCGATACCATCTTTGGTGTTTCATTTATTACGCTTGCACCGGAGCATGAATTGGTTTCGCATATCACCACTACAGAATTTAAAAATCGGGTGGATGAATATGTTCACTATGCAAAGAACCGCAGTGAGCGTGAGCGCATGACCGACATAAAAAAAATTACCGGACAATTTACCGGCGCTTACGCTGAGCATCCTTTTTCGGGAAAACAAATTCCAATTTGGATCGGTGAATATGTGCTGGCAACTTATGGTACAGGCGCAGTGATGGGTGTTCCCGCACATGATGAGCGAGATCATCGTTTTGCAATTCATTTTCGAAATGAACTAACACAGCAATTAGGATTTGATCCGCTCAATGTGGTTGTGCGCCCTGTGCGTGAGGAAGTCTCCCCCATTGGGGGAGATTTAGAGGGGGGCTATTATGATATAAAAGAAGGTATTATTTGCAATTCTGATTTTTTGAATGGTCTGAAAGTGAGTGATGCAATAATAAAAGCAATTGATAAAATTGAAGAAGAAAAAATAGGTAAGCGGAAAATAAATTACAAACTGCGTGATGCAATATTCGGGAGGCAACGCTATTGGGGCGAACCCATTCCAATTTATTATGATGAAGAAGGAATTCCAAAAACAGTTGATGAAAAAGATCTGCCGCTTGTATTGCCAGAGGTAGATAAATATTTACCTACTGAAGATGGGGAACCGCCGCTGAAGAGGGCAGTAAACTGGAATTACCGCCCCACCAACCTCCCCAAAGGGGAGGCTCCTCACGCACAAAGCTCACAGGACTCGCAAAACCTGGGATACGAAACTTCTGATAAAATGAATTGGAATTTACTGAAGGAAAATTCACGAGAGCACAGAAAGAATCCAACGGAAGCAGAATCAGTTTTGTGGCAGCAGTTGCGTGACCATCAACTTGGAGAACATTTTAGAAGGCAACATGCAATCGGAAATTTTATTGTTGATTTTGTTTGCCTAAAAGCTCAACTGATTATTGAAGTTGATGGCGGTATTCATAAGCAACAGGTTGAAGAAGACAAAGCGAGAGAAGATGAATTGAGAAAATTTGGTTTTCGAATTATCCGTTTTAAGAATGAAGAAGTTCTTCATTCAATAAATAATGTACTTACGAAAATCAAATTTGAAATTGAAAATTTTCAAAAGGAGAATTCTGATTCTCTGGACAGCGACCGTGAGCTTGTGCGAGAGCAAGTCCTCCCCTTCGGGGAGGATTTAGGTGGGGCGATTGACCGCAACCGTGAGCCTGTGCGCGAGCAAGTCTCCCCCATCGGGGGAGATTTAGAGGGGGTCAGTAATGATGAAAAAAAATTCCCCCTCGAACTCACCACCATGCCCGGCTGGGCCGGCAGCAGTTGGTATTACCTGCGCTATGGCGATCCGCAAAACGAAAATGCTTTTGCTTCAAAAGAATCCATCAACTACTGGAAACAAATTGATCTCTATGTAGGCGGTGATGAACATGCAACAGGCCATCTCATGTACTTCCGCTTCTGGACAAAATTTTTATTCGACCTTGGATTAATTCCTTTTGATGAGCCGGCGAAGAAGTTGGTGAATCAAGGGAAGATACAAGGAGTGTCTGCTTATGTGTATCAAATAAGTTCGTTCCTGATTTCAGAATCACAACCATCAAATGAAGTCGTCAATAGAAAGGCCTCTCATAAGATTTTACTTTCTGCTGATCTCGTAAAAACATTTACAAATATTGAAACCAGGTATTTAAATAATC
>JAJAYG010000243.1 GCA_026786335.1 Chitinophagales bacterium
TTTCCGCAGAGCCGCTAAAGAATATGAGATCAAATTAAGTAATGCCGAACACGATGGTCCCGAAGCATTGAAACTGCTTCTGCAATGTTCGTTCTGTTATGCTCATGTTCAATTACAAAAAGGGATGGCATTGGCTGATGAGGCGATCACACTTGCTGAAAAATCAAAGAACATCTCATCGTTGGCACAGGCATTATGTGTGAAAGCAATTAACCAATTTCGTATTGGCTACATGCAGCAAGCACATGAGAATGTTCAAAGGGCTTTATCTCTATTTGAAGCGCAGGATGACAAGGAGGGAACCGCTGATGCGCTCTGGCTAATGGGAACCATGGTTGAGTTTCTTCAAGGAAAAGGAGAAGAGCATCATCATCACCAGCAAAAAGCGCTGATATGTTATGAGCAACTGGGCGATTTTACAGGTGTTTACCTTGCCCGAATACAACAAAATAGTCTTCTCCTTTTTCAATTTCAATTTGCTGAAGTTATTCAACGTCAGGAAATAATTCTGAATGAACTTACAGAACAAAACCAGCAACATCTCAAATGCTATTGTTACATGGAATTAGTGAGGGCGTTTTTTTTGAAGCGTGAGATACCAATACTTATATCACGCATGGAGGAATGGAAAAATCTTGCAGATGCAACCGGTAATTTTTATGATTACACTATGGCTAAATCTATGCTGACGGAATGCTATCGCGTTCAACATCTGGATAAAGTGGTAATACAGAACTGTATTGAAAGTCTTGCTTGTTGTGAACAATTGGGATCACTTCATGGCGAAAGCACCATGCAACTTATTCTTGCAAACATTTGCCATGAGCAATCGCAATACGTGGATGCAATAAATTATTATCGCAAAGCCGATGAAATTGCATTGAGCATTGGAGCTCCTTACAAACATCTGTGCTCCCTCAACGGCATTGGCCTGGCGCTCTTAAAAAGTGGCGATTATTTACAGGCGCAGAAAACTTTTGAAACGGTTTTGAGAGAAGCGAAGCGAACGAATGACCGCATGAATTTGATTGCTACCCTTCGCCATCTCGCAGAACTCGCTTACGAACAGAAAGATTTCAGCCTTGCATTTCGCAGTTATAAAAATCTTTTTGATACCATAGGTAGTGATGGTTTAATAGTGCAGGACTTTGGTAGGTATGCACAATCACTCGGCAAAGCTTCTGATGCGGACATTATCGAATCTGGTGTGGCACTCAACGGGAGAAACGAATTGCGGCTTGGTTATTTACTTCAATATCTTGAACTGTCGAGGAAAGAACAAAACAAGCGTGAAGAGGCAAGTGCCTATAATGCTTTAGCCGGCTATTATGAAGAAACAGGAGACTTAACAGAGGCGATGCGATTCAGTAAGCAGTACATCAATTTTTATGAGTCAATGATGAATGAGCAAAACATAAATGCTATTTCCGGCCTTCGTATGCAATACGAATCTGAAAAGAAAGATCAGGAAATACTATTGTTGAAAAAAGAAAAAAGTGAAACTCTATTACAAGAACGATTGCGTGTTAGCCGGGATTTGCATGATGACATGGGCGCCAGCATCAGCAGCATTTCAATTCTCAGCACAGTAGCAAAACAACATTTAGATGAGAAAAGAATACGGGAAGCGGGAGAAATGATGGACCAAATCAGCAGCGATGCAAGAGACATGGTGAATAACCTAAGCGACTTTGTATGGATGATCAATCCGCAAAATGATAATTTGGAAAAACTATTTGACCGAGTGTTTAGTTATGCCAACCATGTATTGAGTTCAAAGAATGTAGCGATCAAACTTTATTGCGATGAAGAATTAAAGACTATAGTGCCATCAATTGAAGCGCGCAAAAACATTTATCTGCTTATGAAAGAAGCCCTCAACAATGCAAGTAAATATTCTAAATGTACTGAGGCGACAATTAGCTTTTTTAAAAACAATGAGGAAATAAAATTCTCGGTGACTGATAACGGAAAAGGATTTGACTTAAGTAATATCTCCAATGGTAGCGGTCTTGGTAATATGAAACAGCGAGAAGCGGCATTGAGAGGCAATCTCATTATCAACTCAACGCTGAACAATGGAACAGAGGTTAGTTTAATCTCTTCTCTGAATAATATTGAGGGCAGCGTTTTACAAAGCAAATTAAATTAACCGATGGATAAGCAAATGGCAACCGCCGTAGAATCTCATTTCAGAGATTAAAGTTTTCTCCTTGTGAACGGAATTCGAAAAATTGAATCATGGTTTGAGAACAAAGAATGGAAACCCTTTCCATTTCAATATCAAGTATGGGAAAAATATCGCGACTAATACTCCGGAGTTTTGAACGCATCCACAGGTTGCGGAAAAACTTTTGCGACAGTCGCTACTCGAGGCTTTAATAACAATTGGTTCCCTTCCTCTTAATTATTTTTCTTTGCATTGCTTGAAGATGAATGAATGAAAAAAATTTCCCGGCTTAAAATATTTTTACTTTTTTATTTTTTATGTGCAGTCAAGATTTCGATTGCGTAGCCGGTGGCTTCATTCACTTTCTCTGTGCCGCTCAGTTGCGATTCGGCTACCATACAATTCACCAACACTTCTACAGATACATTGCCACTGAGTTATTTCTCGCACTTTGCGAATGATTCCATCGCTGATACATTAGCAAATCCTGTTTACACTTTTACTTCATGCGGAAGTTTGCTTGTAACACTCGAGGTTACAGATTCATTGGGGCAAACGGATATTGATTCGCAGTTGGTAATTATTCATTGCTCGCCTGTTGCAGGATTTAATTTCTTATCACAAAATTTTTGTGACTCTGCATTGATTCAGTTCAACGATGCATCAACTTCTGCTGATTCCATTGTAGAATGGTTTTGGGTTTTTGAAAATGAATCGGGAGAAAAAGATTCTTCATTTCTGCAAAACCCTGAACATAATTTTATTGGGATGGGAAAATATTTTATCACACTCACGGTAACAACAGTCGCCGGCTGTTCAAATTCTTTAGAAGATTCAATTATCATTCATTCTTCACCAATTGCAAATGCAGGAAGTGATCAAACAATTTGTTCAGGAGATTCGGCACAATTAAATGCAAGCGGCGGAATATTTTTTTTATGGTCTCCTGTAAATTCGCTGAGTGATGCAACCATTTCAAATCCTTTTTCATTTCCAAATTCCACCACAACTTATTCAGTGATTGTTACTGATGAGTTTGGTTGCAGTAATGTTGATTTGGTAAAAGTGAATGTGGCAATTCCGCAGCAAGCAATTATTCTTAATCTCGATTCTTCTTATTGCAGCGATCATGCTGCAGTTACTCTTATTGCAAATCCGGCTGGTGGAATTTTTTTGGGAAATGGAATTTCGGGAAATGAATTTCTTCCTGAATCATTAACTCCTGGATATGCTTACACCATTGAATATTTATATACTGATTCAATTGGTTGCATCAGCAAAGACTCGGCTACCACTTTCATTCATGCATTGCCCAATGTTGCGATCACTGCCAATGCTTCTCAAGTTTGCAAAAATGGAAATCCTGTTTTATTACTGCTAAATCCGGCAAATGGAATTTTACTTGGGGAGGGAATTTCAGGAAATAGTTTTGATCCTACTCTAGTAAATAGCGCAGGAGATTTTCTCATTCAATATTCTTTCACCGATTCTTTTGGTTGCAGTAATAGTGACAGCATTTCAATAAAAGTTTTATCGCTTCCAATAATTACTGCGGGAAATGATACTGCAATCTGCAAAGGAGATTCAGTACAACTGAATGCAACAGGAGGAATCTCTTATTCATGGTCGCCACAAAATTTTCTTACAAACCCCTTAATTCAAAATCCAATTGCATTTAATGATGTAACTACTTTATTTATTGTTACCGGAGTTGATTCCAATTCCTGCACGGCTAAAGATTCAATTTTAGTTACAGTAAATACTCCAGCAAATGCCTCGGCAGGAAATGATACTTCAATTTGTTTTGGTGAGAGTACAACATTGACTGCATCAGGAGGAACTGTTTTTAACTGGTCTCCATCAACGGGATTGAGTAGCAGCACCATCAGCAATCCCGTGGCTACGCCACTAACCACCACAAAATATTTTGTTACAGTAAGTACCAATGGAGGATGCGAAGGAGTTGATTCAGTTTTAATCACTGTGCATCCTCTACCAATTGTAATTGCATCAGCCGATACAATTATTTGCAGTGGTGATACCATTCAGCTATCAGCAAGCGGCGCACCACTTTATGTTTGGTCGCCTGCGATAGGTTTAAACAATGCATTGATTTCAAATCCGCTTGCGTTTCCTTCCCAAACTACTTTGTACAGTGTTACAGGAATAAATTTATTCGGTTGCAAAAATTCTGATTCTGTTTTGGTTTCAATCTTTGATGTTTCAAATGTTAGTGCAGGAAATGATACTTCACTTTGTATTGGTGATACCATTCAGTTACATGCTATGGGGGCTAATTCTTATTCATGGTCACCTGCAAATTTTATGGATGATGCAACTTCTGCAATGCCAACAATTTTTCCTTCCACCACCACCACTTTTATTTTAACCGCAATGGTTGGAACTTGCGCTTCAACAGATAGTGTAGCAGTAACAGTAAATCTGCTTCCGCAAATTTCAGCAGGTAATGATGCAACAGTTTGTGTTGGAAGCGCAGTTCAATTAGGTGCAAGCGGAGGAGTAAGTTATGAGTGGTCACCTTCAAACTACCTGAGTGATTCTTCCATTGCAAATCCTTTTGCATCGCCGCCATTTGCAACAACCTATTTAGTTAAAGGAACTGATGCAAATGGTTGTTCAAATACAGATGAAGTTTCAATTGCTGTATTTGCAATTCCTGAAATTACCATCACAGTTGATTCTGCCATGTGCGATGGAGATTCAATTCCAATGTTTGCAACCGGAGGGATTGCGTATGAATGGTTTCCAACTACAGGATTAAGTCAACCAAATTATGCGAGCACACTTGTATATCCACCTGTAACCACCACTTATTTTGTAACGGTAACAAATAGTTTTGGCTGCACTGCAACTGACAGTGCAAAGGTGATTGTAAACGAATTGCCAAATGTGGTTGCAAGTGACGATCAGGTTGCATGCCCGGGCATTGGAATACAGTTGAATGCAAGTGGTGCAGATTTTTATTCATGGTCGCCATCAACGGGATTAAACAATGCTAACATCGATAATCCAATAGCAACAATTAGCAATGATATTTCCTATGTTGTTTTCGGCGAATACTTAAATGGATGCAAATCTACTGACACTGTTAACCTCACTATCCTTCCGCCTTTAACAACAAGTGTTTCATCCGATACCATTATTTGTTCGGGATCTTCAGCACAACTTATTGCAAACGGTGGAATTATTTATTCATGGACACCATCATCAAGTTTAAATGATGCTTCATTACAAAACCCTGTTGCTTCACCGGCTATATCAACTTCATACACAGTTTATATTAGCGATGGCATTTGCTATACCGATACCCTGGGAGTTAATGTAATTGTTCAAGCAGTACCAATTGTAAATGCTGGTGGTGATGCCGAAGTAGTAAGCGGAACGGGTTATCAAATGAATGCAGAAGCAAGTGAAGGAACTTATTCATGGTTGCCATTTGAAGGATTGAATTGCAGTGATTGTCTTAATCCTGTTGCAACACCAATTCAAACTACAACCTACACACTTACAGCTACAGATTCAATTGGATGCACTGCAAGTGATTCTGTTCAGCTATTCGTAAAATGCGGAGAAGATGTGGTTTTTGTACCGAATGCATTTACACCAAATGACAACAATCAAAATGATATTTTTTATCTGCGCACCTTCGGAACAATTGATTTGCATTTCTTCAGAGTTTATGATCGCTGGGGTAAAATGATTTTTAATACCAGCAATCCTGAGATCGGTTGGAACGGAAAATATAATGACAAGCCAATGCCTGCCGGTGTTTATTTATTTGAGTGGGAACTCTCTTGCAGCAATGGTGATGTGGTAAAAAAGCAGGGAAATGTTACGTTGCTGAGATGAACAGTGAGTTTTGAGTTCTGAGTTTTGAGTTTAAAAAATATTTTAAAATGAATTTAAGAAAAATATTTTTCAGTTGTGTGTTTGCAATTGCTGCATCTACTTTTTTATTTGCTCAAGATGCTCACTTCTCGCAATTCTATGAAGCACCACTTCTTTTAAATCCATCACGTGCAGGTTTCATCAATGGCACTTATCAGCTTTCTGGCGTTTATAAAAGTCAGTGGACGAGTGCAGATATACCTTTTAAAACAATCAACGGCACACTCAATCTTAATGTGCCCGCAGGAAAAAACAAAAACAATATTTTCGGAATCGCCTTCAGTGATTTTGCTGATAAAGCCGGTGATGCTTCTTACACTACCAATCATTTTGATGGCACCCTTTCATTTCACAAAAATTTTGGCACCGATTTTAACCAATACATTGGTGCAGGAATTACCGGTTCATTTGCATCTACTACTTTCGATTACAGCAAACTTATTTTCGATGAGAATTTTATGAACGGAATTAATTCTGAATCCATTGGAACAGAAAAAGCAAACTATACTGATCTTGCAATTGGAGCAGAATATAATTTCCTGAATGATGACCGGCAATGGAATGGCGGCATTGCAGTTTATCATTTATTTAAACCCACCGTTTCTTATTCAGGCAATGGCGAATCAACTATCTATAGAAAATATGTTTTGAATTTTGGCTATGCAAAAGAAATTTCTTCATCAATCACTGCTATGCCTAAAGCAGCAGCATTTATTCAAGGGCCTTCAAAAGAATTAATTCTTGGAGGCGATGTTAAGTTTGATCTTACACAAAACAGCACTACCAATTATGCAATTTACGCAGGTGTCTATTACCGAGTTGGCGATGCATTGATTCCAAAATTCAGAATTGATATGGGCGATCTTTGTATCGGCTTCAGTTATGATTTTACTACTTCTGGCCTTGCAGAAATAAGCAATTCAAAAGGAGGCCCCGAGTTATCGTTGATTTACAAAGGCAGAGTTAAAGGTATTTCGGCAGGAAGAATTTACAATCCCCGATTCTGATAATGAGATTGATCAGCATTTCACTTTTTCTCAATCTTGAAATTATAACTGACACCTAAAATGTGTTTTATGCCAGCCGCATTCACATTCATTTCACGTTCGTATGTGTAATAAAGCCGCAAAGTATTTTTTCGGTCGAAATGATATTCGGTTCCGCCGCTCAACCTGTACTGAACCAAGTTATCCCCCTTATAATAAAAGAGTGAAAAGAATAATTCACCCGAAATTAAAGGCTCAAATCTTTTATTGAGCTTATTACTGAATGTGAGTTTAGGTCTTAAATAAATTTCATCAGCCTGTTGCGGAATAAAATTATTTTCAATCCTCATCCTTGCATTTGCTTTCCATCTATTCCATTTTTCAGAATAAACAAGATCGGTATAAATGCGGTTTTTAACAACATCTGCTTTTATAATCAGCCGATAGTTTGCAGCAACTGAAAATTTTTTATTCATCTCATAATTCAATCCTACATCAGTATAAGTTTGATCGAACCTGGTTGAATTTTCATTCAGTCTCAGCATTTGTTGAATACCAAGATCCAGTTTTTTAGAAAACTGTTTTGTGATTGCTATTGATGACCAGGTATTGAAATCCTGAACTTGCGCATGCAAACTTTTGCAACAGAAAGAGAGAATAAGAAATAAGCTGGCAAAATATTTCAACGCCCTTCATTTTTGTCAAAATAAAAAACCTTAATGCGGGCTACATCAGTCATAAAATCTATTCTCCCGATTTCGGCTCGGTGAATATCTAAACCTGTTCGCTCTTTTAGGTCGGCAATGAGCTTATCGTAATTCTCAGGCTTAATGTTCTCTATTTTTTCATACACGATTGTCTTGGATGAAGCATGGCGAACTAACCATACTTTTTCCATCACATAAATAATTCCAACCACAAGAACATTTGCAAAAATCACCTCAGCAATACTTACCTGATCATTGCTCAGCGAATTGATAACACCAATGCTGATTACCAAAAACAAGTAGGCCATATCCATGATTGAAACGTTCATGGTTCTGTAGCGCAAAACAGAAAACACTGCAAACAAACCAAATGCAACACCAATCTGCAATTGCGAATTCTTCATCATGTAGCATAAAACAAAGATGATGATGTTGAAAAGGAAATAGGTAAAAAGGTAATCCTTGTTTTTATGAACCGGATAATAGATCCACCTTATAACAGTATATGCAACTACGAAATTGAAAAGGAACCTTAAAAAGAAATCAAGAAATTCAGGCGCGCTGAAAAGCACCGGCAACTTAAACTCTTCCAACAACAATACATTAAGCAACTCCATCATTTATTTTATTTAACGTTAGTAGTTTCGATTTAAACCGGTTGTATTTTATTCCCGGATGGGTAAGTAAAGTACCCATACAATATTTGCTGAAGCTTGCAGGAAAAATTCTTTCATCCTGCATCAATTGCCTGAACCCTGATTTATGAAAATGCTGTTCCTGCTTTACTTCTGCAACTACAGTTTCACTTAGTACTTTTTCATTTCCATTATTTTGAAAGTGAATTAAAAAATCAATGGTTACTCTTTCATGGCTTTCTTCACTCACCAGTGTTATTCTCTGAAACTCATTTTTCAAACTTGTTTGAAGATTTGAAATTTGATCATGAGAAAGTGCTGCTAAAAATTTATACTGATCCTCATTTAAGTTCTCAGATAAGTTTGCAACCGGCATCCGTTTTTTATCGGTTGTCCCTTTGTTGTTTTTAGACTTTACTTCCAAATAACAATCTCCTGAATCGCTGTACTTACGCATTCTTATTTTATGGCGTATCCCTCTCTTGTTATGATGATCGTGATATGATTTTAATTCGGGTGTGTCAAAGTAAATGTTCTCATAAGAAGCAATTACCCTTTCATTTATTGATAAAACTTTGTACTCAGTCCTTAATGCAACAATAAAATCAGCAAGTTTTGAAAATGCGAAAATATATTTTTGATCATAGCGCCTCATTAAACTTGACTCATTCATTTCACTCAAAGAGATTTTTTTATAGTCGCTCAGTGCCAGTTTAATTCGCTCCATTCTTTTTTCTGTATCAATAATATTCATACACAAATCTCTTCTTCGATTTTACTTTACCATCTTTATCAGTCACTGTTTTTGAAATCCTGTTCCCCTTTTCATCATATTCATAAAGGGTAACTTCATCAGCCTTTCCGTTTGGCAGCAGCTTTAGCTCTTTTATTTTCTGATTGGAACTATTGTATTCATTTTTAACATGGCTTTTTTCATTTTCAAACTCATCAAACTCAATTTCTTCAATTACGTTTCCCTTCGCATCAAATTGTTGAAACGATTTTTTTATTTCATTCTCTTTTCCTGCTTTCGTTTCAACTGTAAACTCTGTGGTTGATTTAATTCCCGTTGATTTTTGTGCAGTGCAAAACGCAGTTGATAAAATCATAAAAAAGAAAAACACAGTTGCGTTTTTAATCATTGAGCAATTTGCGTTCATCGTTTTATTTATTAAGAATTAAATCTGCCAAATCAATTGTTGAATGATTATCATTTATGTCTGCTAACACCTTCACCGGTTCAACTCCCGAGGCGCAAGTATCGCATTTTTGATAGGCGAAAATCGTATAGCTTCCTTTCCTCAGATAATTGAATTGATAGGTTCCATCAAAACTCGTCCTGGTATCATTCCCATAAAAATCTGCATCGCCATAAATAATATAAACCCTTTCCTCAGTCGCATAATATTCTGCTTGTAACTGACCGGCACTGTTGAAATCTTTAATATAAATCTTCCCTTTAATAGATGAAGTGCCGCCTTCACCGGCATCCTTTTTACAAGATGACAGAGCAAGAACTATAACAATTAAAAAAAGTATTCTTAAGGATGATAGCATCAATAAATTATTGAATAATTATTTTATGGATGGTGATTGAAGATTTATTTTTAATCTGAATGAAGTAAATTCCTTTTGCTTCATTACTTAAGTCAACTTGCATTTCACTTCCATTAAAAATTAAAGTATAAATTCTATTACCAAGTAAATTGAAAATAGAAATTTGAGAAGAAAAAATATTTTCAGAGGATTTGATCTGAAATAAAGCCCCCGACAAATTATTTACAGTATATAATTCCGATGGTTGAATATCATTTATACCAACATTACAATTGGGATTATAAGCATAACCCGGGGAACCCTCAAGGCAGCCAGTAAACCAATCCGAAGCTACATTAACATCCTTGGTAGCATCAAGTAATTCGAGAGTATATCCATCTCCATCAGCACCGGCAGGCCAACTGCTTTCATCTTTATAGATCATTGAATATTTTATCTGTCCGTTAAAATCAAACAAGCGTAGTGTTTCTCCACCATTGCTCAAATTAAAATCAAATGGCCCAATCCAATTAGTTACATTAGGATGGCGTGCAAAAAATTTTGCAGAGTCGTGAACTAAAACAAGTCTGCTATCGGGAGCAATTTGAAGGTCAATGGGAAAGTTATAAATATTTGTATCGTGACTATCTTTAAAAGAATACTTGGTTAAATTGATATAACCTGTTGAGCGATTCCATAATTCAGCCCAATCACCGGCATCAAGAAGCGTATCTGAATTATAGTTGATCTCAGCAAAAA
>JAJAYG010000244.1 GCA_026786335.1 Chitinophagales bacterium
GTTGCCGGTAGTTGCTTTGTCAAATGGATCACCTGTTGTCCAAAAACCAGCGAAGTTGTCGAAATCTTCAGATTGCAATTTTGTATAACCGTTTAAAAGCACATAAGGAATATTTGCATCGAGAACAACATCGGCTACACCCGGAGGATCAACAGCAGCAGTATTACCATATATATCTTCTACCGAAAAGTAATATCGAATAATGGTAGAAGGATCCTGAGCAGGAATACTTCCCTCATAAGTATTTCCATTTACCAATGTCATTGGCGCTATAGAATAATCAGTTGCGTTTTCAACTTTATAATGAAGTGTTGCACCACCAAAATAAATCGGATAATCAAGTGTGATGGTTGCCTGAATATTTATGGGGTCAGCAGTATTTGAAGAAACCGGTTCGGTATGTTTAACAATAGCATCACCAATAAGTGTAATACCATGCATTGCAAATGCGGTTAGTATTTCTGTATCGTGCGGAGTGCCATCATTAATATTTCCATTGTCATCATCTGCAGCTAAAGCATCGAGCAGAATATCACGGAAAACTGTTCCTTCATTTCCATCGGAGCCGTTAGCAAAACCATTGTACGATTCAGCAAAAATTGCAGTCATGCTGCCGATGTCGCCAATATTATTTCTTACCCACCACCATGCACCCGCAATAATTTCTCCATCGCTGTGTACTTCACCAACAATATCCTGCGGATAAACTTTGATGCTGTTTTGATATTCGCGAATACCGGCATTATCACCTACGTAAAATCCTGCACCAATTACCGGTTGATCAATAATACTAATAGCCCAGATATCTGAATATCCTTCGCCCATTGCACCGTTATTAAAGTTAAAGCCATTTGCATCGTAATATTTATCTGAAATTCCGTGACCATATTCGTGATAAACAACATCATTGATCAAAGCAGTATTTACGCAGGTAACGTCGGCAGTAAAAAAATTTACTGAAGACCCATCATAAAATGCATTGCAAGAACCGGCAACATCAACATTTGTTGTTAAGTCAAAATCTAAACCCGTGAATGTTGGAAAATATACTTTCATAAAATCATGCACAATACTAACTCCATAATAAGCACTCACTTCCTGCAGTGAAACCCCTGAACCATCATAAGTAAGGTTATTGATTCCGGGATTAATGGTTGCTGTGAATGACTTTACAGTATTGCTATTTCCTTTAAAAACTTTTGACCACGTACCTTGTATGTAAACAGTAGCAGTTGTAGGGCTTGTAACACTTGAGATAGTAACATTTCCATTTACATCGGTATAATAATCGACACCCGAAACTTTTACACGAGCGTAAGGAATGTTAACAGTTGTTGTTGGAACAGTAGGGTTAATTGAAACCGTTGATCTGATTGCCACATCGGCTGAATGTGCTACTTCATTGTGGCGGTAAAGAACTTCACCATTATTTGCATCAACGAGTGTGTAATATCGTGAAGGGAAATTATCAAAGTCAGTTGCGCTTACTGTAACTTCATACACCAATCGATAATCGAATTTTCCATCAGCGGGAACAGGAAGAACTTTAAGTAAAGGATTAACTGTAAATCCTGTGATCACATAATCAATTCCGCTTACAGCATAATTTGAAATTACTTCACTTGATAATTGTGGGTTGGTGCTTATTTGAATATCGTTGTAAACATCGGCTCCAAAAAGAATTACCTGATCTTGTTTTGTGGAGCGAACTGTTACACGACTGTTAAGTACTTCTAATCCCAAATAAGTTTGGTAGAAATCAACATAGTTGTATTTCGATTGCATTGAATTGCGCAACACTAAGTTTTCAGTATTGATGTTGAATGAAGACATTTCAGTTTTAATAAAATTCAAAGCTTTACTTGCAGCATCGCCAGAACCGGTAAGTTGAATTCCGCTTCCATAAGCACGATGCGGCATTCCACTGCGCTCATCAAAAATTGGTTTCCATCCTGTGTGTTTTGTTTGAAATGAAGACCATGCTGCAGAGCCGCGAAGATCTTGTTGCTTAACTAAGTTGAGGGTTTCCTTTTTGTTTTTTATAAACGTTTTTTGGAAACGATCGCCAATCATATCGGCAAATGAAAGTTGCAAGCCGGCAAAGCAGATTGCAATAAAAAGTAGTGTAAAATTTTTCATGTTTTGGTTTATGGGGCGTGAAAGTATGAAATGAAATCCAATAAAATCGAGAGGGGCATTCCCATTTTTTATTGGTCTGTTTCTAATATTTATTTTTGAAACGAATTAATTATTATGCACAAAAACGGAAAATCAAGAGCAGATTTATTACCACAACGTTTCATCAGCAATACAAAGTGATTAAGGAGGGCATCCGATCTCAGATGGCGCTTCAATCCTCACATCGCAATCAATTTTCCTATACCAATAATTTTCTCTGCTTGCCTTATTTGAATTAAATAAATTCCAGATGGCAATCCATTTCGCTGCAATAGGATTTCTTTTCCCTCAAAATTTTTCTCCATCATCTGCTCACCTAATGCATTAAACAATAAAAGGTTTCGGGATTCACTGTGATTATTTTCCGATATATATATGGATGTTTCCTGTGTAAAAGGATTTGGTGAAATGTGCAATGCATTCCCTCCATCTTCTAAAACAAAAGTGGGCAGGCAGCTGCCGGGAAGATTTGCATCCATCCAAATGGCCCGATCTTCAATCCAATCTTTCAGAAAATTGATTTCGTCCTGGTAAGTTTCACCGATGTAGTAATTCCAATCTACATATTGACCGAGAATATCCCACTTCTCAAAATTTCTCTCCTTGGCTTCATCAAGAACCAAAGCAACCGAATCAATCCAGTGGTGGATGGAATCGGTAGTGAAACTATTTTCACGCAGTAAATTCCATCTGCATTTAACATGATCTGCAAATAAGGGATCTTCAAATAATCGCTGCCACCAAAAAGGAACATGAGGATAAAACCCTGAACAATACAAATTGAATTCATACTGCCATCCTTCATTGTTGTAAGCATTGCAATAATTGGCATTACCGAATGAAGAACTAAAATCCCACAGTGGGCCCATGTTGAGCTTGCCGCCTTTGCTGTCTTTATCTTTATACATGAAGCACGACGACCGGTAGCCATCCACAGTGTGACCTAACTCTTCGATGAGCATGAAATCAATGAATGAATTTTCATCGGCAAAAGCTCGGTAACCTGAATCAGGATCGGCGAAGTCAGGATCTTTCAGCGCAGTTTCAAAAAGCTGAACGTAATCCTGAATATAATTTTTCTGAACAGGCACCAAATCATTTTCATCAGGATCGTGGTATTGAAAGAAAACCTCTGTGTCATATCCTGATGTCCATGTTTCATAACCGCTGCCGGTGGTCTTATCAATCTTGATGATGTAGCCGCCGGTGAGTTGATCACCTAATGTATCTTGCTCAGTGAGTTTCGCAATATCAACGCGGTTTACATCGCGCTTGATTTTTTCCTGCAACTCATACACGCCAATGTAGCTGCCATCAAGAATCAATTCAACTGAATGAGTTCGCGAAGCATAATGTCCCATGCGATTGAAAAGGTGATACGCGAGGGTATTGCGCATCAATGTTTTATCGGTGTAAGGCGCATATAGAATCCAATCGCTCTCTTCAGGGAATCCCAGAATAGAAACATTTATTTTATTTCCGAAGGAATCAACCGGCGTAAAGCCATACGATTTTTTCGGATACAGTTGTTGCGACGTGGAGCCACGAATTTCAATCGTTACTTCGCCATTGTAATTATTGTAAGGATCAGAAATGTGGTTCATGTTTCCTGTTCCGTTATCAATGATTCCCATAAAAACCGTTATACGCGGATCATCTAAGATCACCTGCCCGTAGGTGTTAATTATAACAATTGGAAGATTGGAAGAATCAAGCGCAACCTGCGCTGTTGATGTTTTTACCAAAAAGCAACTCAACAGAACAAGTAAACGGAATTTTCTTTTCATGAGAGAAACAGTAAAAATTTTTGTGGCTCGAAAGTAAGTGCTTTCTCAAAATTTCTTTCACCCGTGTTTGAGTAGGTGATTGCTAAGTTAAAAATAGTTGTATCGCTACTTTGAGATTCAATTAAAAATTAGCCGATGCGTTTGAAAAGCTTAATACTGCCCCATACCAAAACAGCTAATTTTAACATTGCTGAAAACTGATGCACATAAGTTATTCGTATCAACCATTTTCATCAATTGAAAACCTTCAAAATAGCCAGCAAAAAAATCTCGCTTACATTTCACCTTTAATGAAATGGTTTAAAATAATTGCTTTCCCCATCCTTGGATTTCTTGTAATGCAATGGATGCAATTAAACGGTATGCCTGAGCCTGCAGCCCGCATGAGTTTTCTTTTGATATGGATTGCAGGATGGTGGATGTCAGAAGCAGTTGACCTTGCCGTGACCTCTCTTATTCCATTCATATTTTTTCCATTGCTCGGAATTATGAGTGCTGATAAAACAGCAGTGAATTACATGGAGCAAACCATCTTCTTATTCATCGGTGGTTTTTTTCTCGCCTATGCAATGGAGAAATGGAATCTGCACAGCCGCATGGCGTTTAAAATAATTTTACTGCTTGGCAATAAACCCTCTCGTATTCTGCTGGGGATAATGGTGACGACTTACCTCATCACCATGTGGATTTCGAATACTGCAACAACCATCATGTTGTTTTCGGCTGTGCTTGCCATCATTCGTAACGAAAATCTTTTTCATAAGCAAGGTCATAAAAGAATTGCAGCTGCCTACATGCTGGCATTGGCTTATAGTGCTTCCATTGGCGGCTTCTCTACTCTTGTAGGCACACCACCCAATATTATTTTCATTGGGTTCTATGAAAAAATGTTTCCTTCCGCTGAGTCAATAAATTTTTTCAGATGGTTTGTATTCGCATTTCCGGTGAGCTTTTCATTTTTTATTTGTGCCTACTTTGTACTGCGTTTTTGGGTGATCGGGAAAAAATATGATGTACCATTTGACATTCAACACATAAAAGATGAGTACAACAGTTTGGGAAACGTATCAAGAGAAGAAAAATCAGTAATGACTGTTTTTTTCATCACAGTTATTTTATGGTTCACACGTGCCGATATTGATTTTGGAAATTTTAAAATGACGGGATGGGTAAATCTGTTCGGATTTCCTTCATACATTAAAGATAGTACTGTAGCGATACTTGCAGGGTTTACACTTTTTCTGATCCCGGCTTCAAAAAACAAAAAGCAAAATATTCTTGAATGGAAAGATGTGACTAAACTTCCGTTTAAAATCATACTGCTCTTCGGTTGTGGTTTTGCTATTGCCGAAGGTTTTGAAACAACAGGGCTCGATGTTATACTTGCTTCGAATCTGGTTGCCTTGAAGGCGATGCCACCATGGATAATTATTCTATCAGTTGTAGTTTTTGTAACTCTGCTAAGCGAGATGGCTTCTAATGTAGCAAGTGTGCAATTGATATTGCCTATACTGATGCCATTGAGTGTTTCACTCGACATTGATCCGCTTACCTTGATGATTCCGGCTACTATTGCGGCATCATTTGGTTACATGCTTCCTGTAGCTACAGCGGCTAACACAATCGTTTTCGGAAGCGGATACATTGATACCAAGACCATGTATAAAGTTGGTTTTATTTTCAATGTGATTGGCATTACCCTACTCACTTTGTTTTCGGTTTATAGAAAATTCTGATGCGATTTAGCCTAATTCAAAATTAAACTTAAGATGAATTAGAATCTGAAAATTGCATATTCATTTTTCCGAGTTGCACGCTTTACCAAGAATACTTCTTTTCAATACGCTAGGAATTAAATTTCAAGCAGCAGCAATAACTCAAACAAATATAGTCGTTGATGTAAGTAAGCTTTCAAAAGGTATTTATTCTATTGCGGTTAAAAGTGTTCAAAAAGCAATGGTGAAAAAGATGGTGATTGAATAAATAATGGTAGCAACCATCCATCTCAGTATACTTTTCTACTAAGGAAATTTGAAGATTTCCTTCATCTTACTTTCTCTGAATTCAAAAATTGCTTCTACCTTTTTTTTGATGAAAATTGAATTTAAGATGTCGCCCAAAAAACCGAATGGTACTCGCCATTCAACTACATCAGTCATCTCAACTCCCTCATCTGTTTTTTTGAAATGATGTTCGTGATGCCAGTATGAATAAGGGCCTTTTAATTGCTCATCAATAAAAAAATTTGGCGCATCTGCTTCGGTAATTTTTGTTTGCCAGCTCAATGGAATTCCTAACAGCGGACTCACTTTGTAATCTATGAGCATGCCTTTATAAATTTTATCACCGGGTTTAAAATCAGTGCGCACATTAAAGTTCATTTCGGGTGGAGTAATCTTACTAAGATTGGCCGGTGATGAAAAAAAATCCCATGCATCATCAATTGAAACAGGAAGGGTGGTAATGTATTTTAGTTTGTGTAAACTCATTTTTGATTTAATTTTTTATTTGATTCCCGACATGCCTCCATCCATTTTAAAAACCTGACCTGTTACAAATTTTGATTGATCACTCAACAACCAATAAGCAAGAGATGCAACATCATCTGCTTCGCCAATAGTTTTTAGCGGATGGCGTTCTTTCGAAGCTGCCAGTTTTTGTTCACTATCAATTAATCGCGAGGCAAGCGGAGTTTGCGTAAGCGAAAGTGCGATGCAGTTTACCCGAATTGCTGGCGCAAGTTCAGCAGCAAGCGAACGCATTAATCCTTCTACTCCGCCTTTTGCAATTGCAATTGAGCTGTGAAAATTCATTCCTGTTTCAACTGCAACCGTGCTGAATAAAACAATTGAAGCTGATTGTGCCTGCTTTAGATTCGGTAAGTATTTTTGAATTGCTTTTACTGCACCAAGAACATTAATTCTAAAATCACTAAGAATATCTTCTTCTTTTAAGGAACGAAATGGTTTGAGCGTGATGGAGCCAGGACAATAAGCAAGGCCATTGATTGGTGAATTAATATCAGGTAATGAATCATTCAAAACATCAGCAGTAAAAAAATCAACTTGCTCAGTATTTAATTCACGTTGCTGGCGCGCAATCACTATTGGTTTTTGATTTTCTGAAATCATTTTTTGGGTTAGTGAAAACCCTATGCCACTGCTTCCACCAATAATTAAAAAATTACTCATGCAGCAGAAACAGAGAGAATTAAAAAATGTTCAATTAAAAAATTCACTTCGCATTCACAATCTTCAAAACTTTTTCTTTTTTTTCATAGTCGTGCCACTACATTGAGATACATGGAAAAATTAACTGCTACGGATGGAGTGGTGGCACGACTCGAAAAACACTACAGAAAAAAAAATTCACCTCGCCTTTTCAATTTCCAAAACCTTCTCTTCCTTTTTCCCATTCGCCTCAATCACCAAGCGATATTTCCCCGGATGCAGATAATAAACTTTGTTGTCGCCGCTTTTCAATTTTATTTTATCAGCATCTTCTTTAATGTCCTTGTTCAACAAAGTTGTATACGTTTCTTTTAAAGTTGAATCAATAGATAAATCATACTTCACGTAATTCAAACCTTTAACTCCATCGGCATTCCACTGTTTTAATTTTAATGTTGAGTCGGCGAAAAGAGAAAATGAAACCTTTGAATTTGCATTGAGGTAAAATGGAATTTCAATTGAAGGGCCTTTGATAGAATCCCAGTTGAATCCTTTCTTTCCCCATGAAGAACGATAAGTTTCAGTTCCCAAATTAAAAACATACAATGATTTTTTTAGAACTGAATCTGTGAGTTGCTGTACTTCTTTTACCGAAGCAATGTAAATTGAACGACCATGTGTGCCGAGAATTAAATCATGCTCACGTGGTTGAATAGCGAGGTCGTGCACAGCAACACGAGGAAGGTTTTTTGTGAAAGGCATAAAAGTTTTTCCACGATCGAGCGAAACATAAACGCCATTATCAGTTCCAACATAAATCACGTTTTCATTTACAGGATCTTCTTTAACAACGTTGATGGGCTCAGGGGGTAATTGATTTACAATCTTCGTCCAGGTGGTTCCATAATCATCACTCATGTATAAGTATGCATTAAAATCGTCCCAACGGTAACCATTCAGTGATGCATAAATTCTTCCTTCTAAAAATTTCGACGCCTGCACTCTCGAAACCCAAAGCCGCGATGGAAGTTTATCTGAAATTTTTTGCCAGGAATTTCCAAGGTCTTTCGAAATCCAAATTAAACCATCATCGGTTCCGGCATAGAGCAAACCAAATTTTATAGGAGATTCGTGAATGGTGGTGATGGTTCCGTACGGCACGTTTCCTTTTTTGCCTCCTGAAGTAAGATCGGGTGAAATCACTTTAAAATCTTTTCCTTCATTGAGTGCTCGCCAGAATTTATTAGCACCGAAGTACACGATGTCCTGATTGTGCTGCGAAAGCCAGATGGGTGAATTCCAATTCCAGCGGTAAGGTCTTTCGCCCAATTCGTGACTGGGAGTAATGTAATTCTCTTCTTTGGCATTAAGATTCAGCCGATAGTAATTTCCAAATTGATACCCTGTATAAACAATATTATTGTCTCGCGTATCCACAGCAACTGACATTCCATCACCTCCCATAATCGTTTTGTAAGGATACTCACCTGTTTGATGACACGAAGCATACGGCGAGTAACTCGATGGGCCCATCCACACTCCATTATCCTGCAAGCCACCATAAACGTTGTATGGTTTTTCCATATCGTAATTAACCGAAACAAATTGACCAACAGGCGGATTGTTGCACTTGATCCAGTGCGCACCATCATCATAAGTAATATTTACACCACCATCATTACCAATCACCAAATGACCGGGTTGATTTGGATCAACCCACATGGCGTGATTATCTACGTGCACGTTTTCATTTTCTTTAATGATGTTGCGAAAAGTTTTTCCGCCATCATTACTCATCAAATTAACAAAGCCGAGCATGTAAACTTTGTTGGGGTCATCTTTCGCAGTTCGCACTTGCGAGAAATAATAACCATAGGAGAAAAACATATCATCAATATAACCATCATGCGTTTTTTTCCAGGTGGCGCCGCCATCATCACTTCGATAAAGTTCGGCTCCTTTATAATCAGTATCGAACAACAATGAGTTAGCATCTTCTAAATATTCAACCAATGTTTGGGGTGAAATTTTTCCGGATTTCATTAAAGTAAAAATTGTATCGGCCGAATATTTATCGGGGAAACCATTACCGCGTAAAAAACTTTCCACTTTCTTTTTTTGCAATTTTGAAAATGCAACTGTATTCATTTTGCGCAACATGTCTTTTGTAAGTTCTGTTGTGTCTTCGGTTTTTTTCTCTCTGGGGAATTGATTATCCAGACACGCATACACAACTGTTTTTCCACGATCATTCACTGTTGCAACACCAATTCTTCCAACACTTTTTCCGGTTGGAAACCCACTTGTGGCAGTCGTGACAAGTTTCCATGTTTCGCCATCATCAACACTCTTATAGATTCCAGATCCGTTGCCACAACCATCAAAATTCCATGCACGCCGGTTTCGTTGCCACGCTGCTGCATATAAAATATTTTTATCATTCGCATCGCGAGTGATATCGATACAGCCCGTACTGTCATTGATTGCTAAAGTTTGTTTCCAGGTTTTCCCCCCGTCGATAGTTTTAAAAACACCGCGCTCTTTATTTTGCGAATACAAGTGACCAAGCACTGCAACTAAAACTTCATTGCCATTTGTTTCATTCAAAACAATTCTGCCAATGTGATGGCTTTCGCCCAAGCCCATGTAGTTCCATGTTTTTCCTGCATCGGAGCTTTTGTAAATTCCAACACCCGAATAAGAAGTCCGGCTCGAATTATTTTCGCCGGTTCCCACCCAAATAATTTTTCCTTTCTCCGAAGGAGTCCCTGCGGACCAATCAACTGCAATATCACCGATTGTGAGTACGGCTTCATGATCAAATACCGGAGTAAATGATGTTCCATTATTATTCGTGTACCACAAACCGCCCGATGCATAAGCAACATAAAACTCTGTTGAGTTATCGGGGTTTACATCTACATCCACCACTCTGCCGCTCATGATGGCAGGTCCCACATTTCTAAAATCAACCTGCGATACCAATGAATTCTGCTGCAGATTTTTTCCTTCCTCAAAACCACTCATGCGCGCATCAGCTGCCATGTAAGGCGGCTGATCGGGTTGTTGCTTAACTGATTTTTTTTGGGCCAGAAGAATTGACGGAGCAAGAAATAATAAGAGGAGAATCTTTTTCATGGTATGGATTTGATAGGTTGTGAAGATAGAAGCAACTTTTATAATTGAAACGTTGATTCGACTAAATTTATTGAATGCAAAATGCTCCCCCTCGAACCGCGTGCCGCCTTAGCTTTAGCGGTGGCGCAAAGAGGGGGAGAGTTCCCGCTTTGCATAATAAGGATGAACTTTCGATTAACATTGAATGCTGTAAGACAAAACAGTTTTCTTTGCAGCAAATATTTTATGATGAAGAAGGAAACTAAAAACCATAGCATAGCAGATAAATTTTATGTCGCATTTCGCGGAATGATTTTACCATTTAAAACCGAGCTCAGTATTCGCATTCAATTGGTAATTGCAATCGGCGCAACTTCACTTGGGTTTTATCTTGATATTCAAAAATCAGATTGGTTGTGGATTGTAATTGCCGCTGCATTGGTTTTAATTACTGAAACATTGAACACAGCAATTGAAAAATTAGTTGACCTTGTTTCACCCGAATACAATGCGCTTGCGGGTTATGTTAAAGATGTTGCAGCAGGTGCAGTTTTTATGGCGGCAATTGCTTCCATCATTATTGCTTTGCTCATCTTTGTTCCTTATTTCTAAACTTAAAATTTTATTTTTATAAAGAAGATCATGAAATTGATTCAGGTAAATGATTCAAAAACTCAAAAACAATTTCTTGAAGTTCCGATCTCTATCTATGCAAATGATTCAAATTTTATTCGACCACTTGATAATGACATTAATTCGGTTTTTAATCCCGAGAAAAATAAATTATTCAAACATGGCGATGCTGTAAGATGGATTTTACAAGATGAGAAGAGAAATTCCATCGGAAGAGTTGCAGCATTTGTGAATGAAAAAACTGCGCGCACTTCAGAATACATTACCGGTGGCATGGGGTTTTTTGAATGCATCAATGATCAGCATGCTGCAAATATTTTATTCGATGCCTGCAAAAACTGGCTGAGCGAAAAAGGAATGGAAGCGATGGATGGGCCTATTAACTTTGGCGACCGCCAATCGTGGTGGGGTTTGCAGGTGGAAGGTTTTGCGCCGCCAACTTATTCGATGAATTACAATCCTGTTTATTACATCAATCTGTTTGAACAGTATGGATTTCAAACTTATTTTAATCAGTTCGTTTTTAATTATCAGCTCGATAAACCATTACCCGAAAAGTTTTTTGAGAAAGCAGACCGAGTTTTTAAAAGCCCTGCATTTCGGTTTGAACATATCAAAAAAAATCAGCTCGAAAAGTATGCAGCTGACATTACACAAGTGTATAATGAAGGTTGGGTAAAGATGAGTCACTTTAAACCAACCACAGTTGAACAAACAATGGCAAACATGAAGCAGATGCTACCTGTAATGGACGAAAAATTAATTTGGTTCGGGTATTTCAAAGATAAGCCCATTGCATTTTTCATCATGCTTCCCGAGATCAATCAGGTGATACGTCATCTAAATGGTCAAATGAATTTGATTGGTAAATTGAAATTCGCTTTTTACCGGTGGCGTGGTGAGATTAATAAAATGTTCGGTGTGTTGTTCGGCGTGGTGCCTGCTTTTCAAGGGAAAGGAATTGATGGTGCATTAATAGTTGCTGCCGCAAATGTGATTCAGCCAATGAAGAAATACCACAATTTAGAAATGAATTGGGTGGGTGATTTTAACCCCAAGATGGTGAAGATGGTTGAGAACCTCGGCACTACTGTAATCAAACGCTACCGCACTTACCGGATAATTTTTGATTCGGAGAAACCATTTTCACGAGCACCGATTGTGGAGTAATGTGATAATGTGATGAGGTGATGATTAGCAGATTTATAAAAAATTAAAACCAATAAATTAATTTGCAGATTATTAAATGCAATTAGAAGAATTCGATAACAACATTACTTTTTTCGCCGAAGTAATACTTCCGCTTTCACTCCCTAAAAATTATACTTATGGAATACCGAAAGAATTTGAAACACAAGTTGCCATAGGGAAAAGAGTTGAAATTCAATTTGGTCAGCGGAAAATTTACGCGGGGCTTATCAAGCGATTGCATCACGTTGCACCAATTGAATATCGCATCAAGCCAATTATTTCTGTGCTTGATGCAGCGCCAATAGTTTCTGAAACACAATTAAAATTCTGGGAATGGATGGCGCAATATTATTTGTGCGCCGAAGGAGATGTTATGAATGCTGCACTGCCATCGGGTTTTAAATTAGAGAGCGAAACATCCATTATTCTTCATCCAAACTTCAATGATGATTTCACCAATCTCAACGACAAGGAATATGTGGTTGCCGAAGCGCTCACCATTCAAAAGGAATTAACGATTGAAGAAATCGCAAAAATTCTACACCGTAAAACTGTGTACCCCATTATTGATTCGCTCCTAAAAAAAAATGTGGTGATAGTGAAAGAAAATTTAATTGAGCGCTACAAACCACGCATCGAAACTTTCATCAAACTCAACCCTGAATTTTCAAGTGATAACAAACTTCGGGTGTTGTTTGATGAGCTGGAAAAGAAAGCAAAGAAGCAATTGAATGTGCTCATGAGTTACCTTCATTTCAATAATCAAAAAACCGATTACAAAAATTCGCAGCGGAATAAATTTTTTGAAATTGAAAAAAGTGAACTGCTTGAAAAATCAAAATCTGGAAATGCCGCTCTCAACTCACTCATTAAAAAAAATATTTTTATTGCCGAGAAAAAAGAAGTTGACAGAATCGGAAATAATGAAAATGAAGTTGATGCTGATTTTGAATTAGCACCTTCACAAAAGATTGCACTCGAAAAAATAAAATCACAATTCGGTTGGGTTAATTCAGTTGCACACCAAGCAGTGCGAACTATCCCCGTTGAAAAGCGGGAATTAGAGGGGGATAAAAGCAAAGGGTTAAATGCGTCAGCAACTCTCCCCCTACTTAAGGGGAAGTTGGAGGGGGTTGAAAACAACAAATTAGAGGGGGTTAAAAATGTTTTGCTTCTTCACGGCATCACCGGCAGCGGCAAAACTAATTTGTACATACGCCTGATTGAAGAAACGATCGAAAAAGAAAAACAAATTTTGTATTTGCTCCCGGAAATTGCGCTCACTTCACAGATCGTGGGAAGACTACGAAAAAAATTCGGGAACAAAATCGGCATCTATCACTCACGTTTCAATGAACAAGAACGTGTAGAGATCTGGAATAAATTGTTGCACGGCGAATATCAAATTGTGCTTGGCGCACGCTCAGCAATATTTCTTCCGTTTGAAAATTTGGGATTAGTGATTGTAGATGAAGAGCATGATTCTTCTTACAAACAAAATGATCCTGCGCCGCGCTATCACGGAAGAGATGCTGCGATTTATCTTGCATCACTCTTCGCAGCAAAAACAATTTTGGGAAGTGCAACGCCTTCACTCGAAAGTTTTTTAAATGCACAGCAAGATAAATTTGGGTTCGCCGAATTGAATGAACGTTTCGGTAACGCTTCCTTACCCGAAATAATTA
>JAJAYG010000245.1 GCA_026786335.1 Chitinophagales bacterium
ACAACTTCAATAGACCCCGATCATCTAAGTTTCTGACATGCTGACGAAGCAAGCATATAAAAAAGAAAAAATAGATGCTTCCTTCGTCAGCATGACAGAGTCGTGTTTGAAAAAAAAGATGAAAACTAAAATAATATAATGTTCTAGCGTCACCTCTTTTTTTTTCTTGGAAATGAATGGGAACTGAACATGAGAGGACAACGATAAAAAAAATCATAACGCTAACCCATTTTTCCCGAAGGGATTCCTTCGGAGCCACTTTCAATTTTCCATTATCAATTGTCCTCTGTTCATTATCAATTGTCAACTAACCTCCTCACTCAACACCACAAAACTTTTCTCCAATGGATCGAGATGCAGTTTGAGTTCTTCTATAAAATTTTTACCCAGCCGCGAGTAGATGCTCATAAAATTATCGTGGCGCTCCTGTAGTGAATTGGAAGGAAAAAGTTTTTCTTTCAAATTTTTTATTTGCTGCACCGAGGTTTCATCTTTTCTTTTTGCCGCTTTTAATAATCGGTCTTCAAAACCTTCCAGCATTTTTATCACCCGCACCTTCTCCGATTCAAATGCGCCTTTCAATGTAGGTTCAATCTTCAATGCGCGCTCAATGGCATCATTGAATGCAGCAGTAATGCGTTGCATTTCATCTTCCAAAGAAATTGATTCGCCTGTTTGCGATTCCACATATTGATTCACGATTGCATCGGCATCATTAAAAAGCTGTTCTTCGGTAATGTGTATTTTCTCTATGCGGGCAGCACTCACAGCATCAATCCACAAAGCGCTGTTGCGCAGAAACACCAATGGAAATGGTTGCTGCAATTCATCAAACAAACTTTTCAATTGCAGCCAATAAGTTACTTCGGCGCCGCCGCCAATCACTGCTACATCGGGCAAAATTGTTTCCTGGTACACAGGCCGCAGAATAACATTGGGAGAAAATTTTTCGGGTGCAGAATGAATAAGCGAAATCATTTCTTCTTTCGAAAAAGAAAGTGAAGTGTTCAACACTTTGTAACCATCTTCTTCTTTTACAATGCGCTCACGCACTTCATCATTGAGGTAAAATAAATTTATTTCACGCGGCGAAATTTGCGTATCGTAGTGTATCGAAAATCTTTCATTGCTCTCTGACACTGTCTTAAAAGAAAATCCTTCTGTGATTTCCTTTTCAACTATGGGAGCAAAATGTTTTTTCAGTTCCCGATCATCGCCATCCACCACTACCAAACCATCCTCTGCAAAAAAGTGATAAAGAAATTTTCTGGTGGCAGCACCAATGTTTCTTTCCTTCACATAACAATCATCCAATGCTTCAGCCAATTCTTTCGCAGCATCCGATTCGCCAAGTTTTAATTTTATTTCGTTCACCCACGGCCGCAATGAAGATGTACTCATTCTCCCGAAAGCTCCTTGCTGCGCAGTGTTCCATGTAAATGTTTTTCCGAAAAGCTGAATGTGATTGAGTTCATTTTTATCATGGTCTTCACTTCCTAACCAAAACACAGGGACAAAACGGTAATTGGGAAAATTTTCATTCAGCTTCTTTGCAAGCACAATCGTGCTGATGGTTTTATAGATCACATACAGCGGACCTAAAAATAAATTCGGCTGATGCGCTGTGGTAACAGTAAAAGTATTTTTATCGCGGAGTAATTCAATACTTGCACGCACTGCGCCCAAATTTTTTTCTGCAAACAATCTTGTATGCTGCTTCAATAAAGTTTCACTCACTGATTCGCGGTTATTGTGGCGCAATTTTATTTTCTCAATTGTTTCGGGGAATGAAGAAAGCGCCGGAGGAAGATTGTAGAATGATTTTAATTCTTTCGCTTCATTCAAATAATCCAACACCACCTTGCTGAAAAAATTGGTGCGCTCATAAGAGATGTTAACTTTCTTCATTGGTCAAACTTAAGAATTGAGATTTGAATTAAGTCAAAATATTTCCCGCAGATTGCGCAGATATTCGCTGATTCCTTTTTGCTTTTATCTACGCAATTTGCGGGAGAAAAATCATATTTACTTCGCATTAACCATTCATTACTTCCAAACTGCGTTTAACAAATTCAGTAAGTTCTTCACCTTTCAATAAATTTTGTGAGAGCATCGCAAGATCAACTGATTGCTTGATGAGCTGATGTTGTTTTGCAGGATCAACTTCGAGCAGCACTTTACCGATGATGGGATGATTCGCATTTACCGTCAATTCAAAATGATCTTTCATTTCTCCATAAAAGTTTTGACCGCTTGTGGCACTCATCTCCTTCATGCGGCGCATAAACTCATTGCGGGTGATAATGACGGGAGCATCTGTAACGGCGAGTGCTTCAAACTTCACTGTAAATTTTTCTTTATCGGCAGTGCTGTCAACAATAATTTTTCGCAGCGCATCTTCCTGCTCTTTATCTAATTTGGAAGAAAGCGGATCGCCTTTGTCAATCAGCTTATCAATAATTTCTGAATCAATTCTTGTAAAAGTTGAATTCTCTAATTTCTGTTCAATAAAACCAATGAAGTGCGAATCAATCGGGTGATCCATCAAAAGAATTTCATAGCCACGTTCTTTTGAAGCTGCAAGAAATGAATGCTGCTCCACCGCATCGGAGCAATAGAGGTAAACTAATTTTTCATTCTTATCTGTTTGCAGCGGCTTTATTTTTTCTTTGAACTCCTCGAGTGTAAAATATTTTTGTTCAACTGTTTTGAACAAACAGAATTTTTGAGCGCGCTCATAAAATTTTTCATCACTCATCATTCCGTATTCAATAAAAATTTTAATGTCGTCCCACTTGCTTTCGAAAGCAGCGCGGTCTTCTTTAAAAAGTTCTTCGAGTCTATCGGCAACTTTTTTAGAAATGTGCGAGCTAATCTTTTTCACATTTGGAT
>JAJAYG010000246.1 GCA_026786335.1 Chitinophagales bacterium
CACCATTATTCTTGCAAGTATTGCATTCAGAATTTATTACAGAAATGATGGCATCACTTTATTCTTCAATTCATTCTGCATCATGAGTGATTTTGCAGTAGGAGCATGGCTTGCCATGCTGGCGATCAATCAAAATGATTTTTTTATTTGGTTGAAAAAAATTCCGAGAGCAGCTGTTGCATTCACCTACGTCATTTTAATCAGTTGCATTATTTTTTACCATCCGGTTTTTGATTCAAGTGTTGCAACCATTTTGGAGCGACTGATTTTAGGAATTGGTTTTGGCTTTGTAATTCTCGATCAGGTTTTTGGCGAGAACAGAATTTTTAACCTGCACAAAATTCCCGGCATTGTTTGGCTGGGTAAAAGAGCGTATGGCTTTTATGTTTTTCATCAGGCAGGGATTCTTATTGCCATAAAAATTTTAACAGCACTTCATTTTATTCAATCACCATTTCAATTTGTTGTGTTGATGCCGCTGCTTGCATTTGCAATCACAATTGCTATGGCAGCGTTGAGTTATCGCTTTTTTGAAAAATATTTCTTGAATTGGAAGGGTAAATTTGAAGTATAACAATGTTGCGCACGGAGGCACGGAGAATCATGGAGAAGAAATAGGTTTATGATTTTCAAAATTTGTTTGCAAAAAAACTCCGTGATTCTCCGTGCCTCCGTGCGACAAAAAATTATAGTTGATGAAAGGAACTTTTAGGAAAGAAAATTTTGGTTCGCGTTTTCTTTCACTGTAGAAATTTGAAACACAACCATTAAAGAAGTCATCAAAATAAAAACAGCGCAGAGTTGATGCGCCACACCAAAGCTCACAGGTATTTTCCCGATAGAATAAATGAGTGTTAAAACTCCCAGAGTGATTTGAATAATTACAAGTACGGGCAGTGCAGAAATACTTTGCCTCAGCATTTTTGTAGTTGCCAGTTTTTTTCCTTTCCAATAAAAAATAAAAATTAAGATGGCAACCACCAAACCCAATGAGCGGTGAATGAGTTGAAGTAATCCATTGTTGGCAACAAAATTTATTAAGGAGGGAGAAAGCACAAATAATCCATCAGGTATCCATTGTGACCCGATCTTGGGAAAGGTGGGGTAGAAGAGGGCAGCGTGATTGCCGGCCATTAATCCGCCATAAAAAATTTGCAAAAAAAGAATAGAGATCAGCAGCAATGAAAAAGATTTTAACGATGCAACATTTTTATTTTCTTTTTCAGGATTAAAAACTTCGAGCGAAATCCAAAACAGATAACACAACAAGATGAGCGCAAGGCATAAATGAATGCTGAGTTTTACGGGATCAACCCACGGCTGATCTACCAATCCGCTGGCAACCATGATCCAGCCAACCACTCCTTGTATTGCGCCTAACACAAATACCAACAACAATTTTACAAGCAGTTGTTTCGAAATTTTTTTCTTTACCAGAAAAAAAATAAGCGGAATAACAAAAACAGGAATGAACAGGCGTGCCCACAATCGGTGCGCATATTCCCAAAAGAAAATTCCTTTGAATTCAGCTTCAGTCATTTCGCTGTTCATGAGTTTGTATTGCGGAAATTGTTTGTACTGTTCAAAGGCATGATTCCATTCAGCAGCATTTAGCGGCGGAAGTGTTCCCATCACCAAATTCCATTGTGTGATGGATAAACCCGAACCGGTAAGGCGGGTAATTCCGCCGAGCATAATCTGAACAAGAATCATAAATACGCCGATAAAAAGCCAGGTGGCTACAGGATTGCTTTTGTGTAAAGTCATATTTAAAAAGCAAAGGTATGCTCACGCAATCTGATTCTGCAAAATGAGTTGCAAAGTTTTATTGAATCACAATCTTCTGATCAAAAACTTTTCCTTTAACCTCAATTGATAATTGATACAATCCCGCTGGTTGATTAGAAAGCGGAAGATGAAGCAGATCACCATCACTTTTTTCGGAATAAGAGGAACTGTAAACCAATTGGCCTGCAAGGTTAAACACTCTGATATTCGCTAAAGCGATATTGGTAAATCTGATTGTAAATGTTCCTTCAGAAAGTGTTGGAAAAACTTCATACCCTTTATCATAATCTTCATTTTCACCATAGTAAATTATTTTTTGATACACAGGATTTACGAGGTAACAATTGTCTTTTTTAAATGGAAGGGTATCAGCCACTGCAATTTTTAAGCTGTCTAAAATGATTTCAAAAGAGTCAATCATGTTGGCGTAAGAAGCAGTGTTGATTAAATTGTTGCTTTCATCAGGATCAATGAGCAGGTCAAAAAATTCTTTGGTATCTGTTGTGCAATTATACCTGTTGAGTTTATAACGGTGAGTCCTTATTGTACTTAGGGTAATGCCATCACCTGATTCAAAATAAAACATATCTCTGTGCAAACTATCGGTAGCAAATGCACGAACCGAGATACCATCGAGGCCATAATCTTCAGGAATTTTTGCTGCATCCAAGATGGTAGGTGCAATGTCTGCATTAAGCGCGAGTGAATTGTCAATCACGGTGCCGGGAGCAAACCAAACAGGATATCTCACAAATAGCGGAACGCGCATAGAAGCTTCGTAAGGAACAGCTTTACCTTTAAGCTGATGTTCACCGAGTAAATATCCATTATCACTGGTAAACATGATCATGGTGTTATCAAGGATATTTAATGCGGTAAGCGTGTCAAAAAGTCTTTTAAGGTTATCATCAACTCCCTGCATCATCTCAAACATTCCACTCCATAATGAAATGCAAGAATCGTAAGAAGGAATTTTTCTTTTTGGTTCGTCTAAGAAACTCGGATAGTTCTCAGTATATGGTGAATAAAAAGTTTGGGGTACAGGCATTGAATCATTATCGAAAATTCCTTCTTTGCCAGGCGGGGGAATTGTTACTTCATGAGGGGCGCTATAAGCAATCATTATCATAAAAGGTGAAGTAGTAGTGCTCACAGAATTAATAACTCTTAAAGCAGTATCTGTTAACACATCTGTTTTATAACCTAAAATTTCTTTTACTGTTCCATTGATATTGAAATCACCATCCTGATGTTCTCCGCCTCCAGCAACTGATGCCATCCAGTAATCCCATCCCGGTCTGGGCGATGCCGATGAAATGCTTGGATACTTGCCAATCAATGCTGTGTAGTAACCATGATCGTGCAGAATACTTCCAATTGTTGGAATGGAAATATCTAAACTGTCTTTGTTAGCTCTTACTCTATGGTGATCAGGAAATAAACCCGTTAGTATGGTTGCACGGCTGGGGTTACAAATAGAAAGAGTAACAAAGAAGTTCTTAAACGTTGCTCCTTCATTGGCAATTCTGCTGATGTTAGGTCCTGTAAAAAATGAAGGACCTCCCGAAGGAGGATAAACATCATAGCGTGCATCGTCGAGCACAATCAGAATAATGTTAGGAACAACACCTGAAGGTAGTATTACAGTAAAAGATGCTATTGCCGACCAATTTTGCGAGGCGCCGCTTGAACATGCTTTAACCTGATATTCGTAAACTGCACCTTGCGTAAGCCCTGTTATTGTTCCTTCAGATACACCGTTTGTATTGATAGTAATCCACGCAAGTTCACCTGAAAGTCTGTAACGGACAGCATTATAATTTGAGGCGCAACCATCCCAGTCAATGAACACACTGTAATCAGCATTTACACTTATACTCACAACAGATGGAGGAGTACAGCTTTTTGTTTTTGACGTCAATGATTTTGAAGTGCCTGCATTTCCATTGCTGCAGTAAGGAGTTACTTTAAATTTATATTTGGTTGAAGAAAGCAATCCCGCAACAGTATAGTTTGTTGCATTGCCAAGATCAATTGTATCAAGCCAGTTATCAGCGCCGCTAATTTTATATTTTAAATCATATGCAACGGCATTAACAACTGCCGGCCATGCAAGCGTTACACTGCATGCTGTTTTTACAGGAGCTGAAAGTATTGGTGCTCCCGCACTACACTGCGCCTGTGTTTTTGAATTGGAGAAAATGAAAAAAACAAAAGCAATAAAAATTGTAGAGTATTTCATTCTGTGATATTTTTGAAGGTATGAAGGTGCGAAGCTAAGTAAACTCTTTTTTTGGAATGAAGGTTACGCATGATTTTAAAAAAATTTACAGAACCGCGAAAAATAAACAGCCCCGATTTTTTGGGGCTGTTTATTTGTGAAATGAAAAAGATCGATGTTACTTTCAGTATTCCATTATTTTTCAATGTTGCTTCAACATCTTCTTGGTATCAATGATTTTATTATCGAGCACCAAAGAATAATTGTAAACGCCATCTTCTAAATTTGAACTAAGCACAGTAAGTTGACCTTTACCAAGAGTAACAATTTCTACTCTTTGAATAACTCTGCCTAATTCATCTACAAAAACTATTTCAGCATTGGTAACATTTGCATCAATGCTGTAAGGGATAGTACACTGCGAGCCGTGCGGATTAGGAACACTCTGCCCCAAATAATTTGTTGCCGCTGTTTTTAATTCGACGATCTGATTAGCTGGTGAAGCACCATCATCATTTGCGGTTTTCATTTTAGTGGAGCAGCAGCCGACAATTTGCGATTGTAAGTCCTCAATTTTTTTCTGTTGACTTTTATAACCTTCCACAAGAACAGGAATTAAACCCTCATAATTAACAGACAATACACTGAAAGTATCGGATATCATTACGCCAAGTGTATCATACACTGCCGGCAAATTAATTCTCTTCACAAGTTGAGGAAGCACAAGTGCAAGTTCTTGAGAAATTACACCAATTTGTTCACCTTTCGGTAATGGAAGTGAAGGGTGAATTGAATTATCAAATTCATAAGTATACCCAGTAAGCTGACTTAGAATTTCGTCAACATTTTCTATTGGTACGATGTCAGTCTTAATAGTTTTATCACTCACGCTCCAAACACCTCCTGGTATAAATCCTACTCCTGTTACATTCACATCACCTTGAAACCAACCTGCCCAATCTCCAGCAACATCAACTTTGCCATATACACCAACATTTTGCCCAATGCCGCCACCCGTAGCATAACCATACACACCAAAATTAGCAGGGCTACCGAGTGTTGAAGTTGTACCAACAGCTTTTCCATAAACGCCATAGACAAGGTTGCTTCCAGTATTGCCTGTAGCCACACTTCTTACCCCAAAGTAATTGGTTGCGCCAGAAGTACCTACAACATTGGAAAGTATTCCAATGGCCGTTCCTGTGCCACTGCCTGCGGTAAGCTTGCAAGAAATCCCATTGGGTGTGCCGTTAGATGAGATGTATTTTACTCTGAGTTTAGCATCAATAGCGGTACCATCCCAATCCACTGCTACATTTTTTGTCGCATTATCCTCGTACATTCTACTATCACAAATAATGTTGGGTCCTGTTCCAGTCCATTTCGAGAAATAGTTTACCGGGCTAGCATTCGAAAACGAAGTACACATTCCTGGCGCAGGCACTAAGATAACATCACCGTTTGCATCAACACTTAAAGCG
>JAJAYG010000247.1 GCA_026786335.1 Chitinophagales bacterium
GACATAATGCGCTCCCAAGCGCGCTGTAACTTGGCACTCTTGCGCGAAAGAATTAATTGCCCTTTTGGATTTTCTTTATCTACCACCTGAACTTCCACTTGCTCACCAACTTTTAAATCGGGGAGATCACGGAATTCTGATAGTGGAACTAAGCCATCTGATTTAAATCCAATGTTAAGTACAACATCAGTTTTAGTTAAAGATACTACCGTACCATTGATAATTTCTTCATTGCTCACGGTAACAAAAGTGCCGCTGTATAAATCTTCAAGATTTTTACGCTCTTCTGCTGTATACGTTTTAACATTTCTTTTCGAAACGTTCCAATCAAAATCGTCGTGTGGTGATTCTACTTTAGGCTGAGGTTTTGGTGCCTCGGTAATTGTTGCAGGAACTTCTGCGGTAATGGTTTCTTGAACTTCTGTTGTTTGGTTTTCTGTTTTGTTTTCTTCCAATTTTTGGTTCCTCCTTTTGTTATGAGATTTCCCCGTTTTTTAAAGGGGTCACAAAAGTAATATTCTAAATTCAAACGGCAAACCCTAATAAAAACTTAAACAAAGAATAATTTGACAGCCACTAAGCATTAGCAAATGAAAATTGAGCGCGTATTGATTCGGCTACTTTTTGCATTAGCCATAAGGGCGTTGATGTTGCTCCGCAAATGCCAACAGATTTAGCATTTACAAACCACTCTTCTTTCAATTCATCGTCGTCTGAAATGAAATAAGAATTATCATTGGTTTCTTTACAAACATTATAAAGCACTTTCCCATTACTGCTTTTTTTTCCGCTCACAAAAATGATTACATCATGCAGTTTTGAAAATTTCTGTAACTGCGGCTCGCGATTAGAAACCTGCCTGCAAATGGTATCGTGAAATGAAACATCAAGATTGTTTACAGCTGCTGCTCTTTCTTCTATGAGATTTGAGAAGTGATAAAATTTTTCGGTGCTCTTGGTGGTTTGCGAATAGAGAACAATAGGTCGTGTGTAATCCAGTTTATCCAAATCTTCTTCGGTTGTTATTATGATTGCCTGTTGATTAGTTTGCCCCATCAATCCATTCACTTCAGCATGACCTGGAATGCCGAAGATTACAATCTGCGCATTATTATCAAGTGTTTTATCAAAAGAAAGCTTAACACGATTCTGCAATTTCAACACAACAGGACATGATGCATCAAGTAATTCGATGTTGTTTTCCATAGCTGTAATATAAGTTTGAGGTGGCTCGCCATGGGCGCGAATTAAAACTTTACAATCTTTAAGCTTCTTCAAATCTTCATGATTAATAATCTTTAACCCCTTGGCGCCCAGTCTTCTAACTTCAACATCATTGTGTACAATATCGCCTAAGCAATAGAGTATGCCGCTATCATTTAATTCATCTTCGGCCATTTGAATAGCATATACAACACCGAAGCAAAATCCACTGTTAGGGTCAATTGTAATTTCCATTTGATATTGTGTTGCTTGCGATTTTTAGAATAGGTATTTGAATACTTCTTATTTTCTTAAATATTTTTGTAATGCAGTTTCCGCAAATTTCGTTGCTATTTCTAATTGCTGTTGTAATGATAAGTTACTGTTATCAATTACAACTGCATCGCCAGCTTGTTTCAATGGCGCAGTTTTTCTGGTACTGTCTAACAAATCGCGGCCCGATAAGTTTTGAAGAATCTCATATTCGGTTACCTCGGCTCCTTTATTTTTCATTTCCAAAAATCTTCTTTCACTCCTTGTTTTTTCATTGGCAGTAAGAAAGATTTTTAATTGTGCATCGGGAAAAACAACGGTACCAATATCTCTCCCATCCATTATCAATCCTTTTTGATCGTTTATGTTTCTTAAAGTATTTGATACAAATTTCCGAACAGGTGAAAGCGCACTTACTTCGCTAACCAATTCTGAGACTTGCATGTCTCTGATTTTATTTTCTACATTAATTCCATTCAGAAAAGTTTTTGATTGCTTTTGTATAGCATCGTATTCAAATAAAACATCAATGGCTTGCAATGCTTCAATTAAAAGATCGGGGTTTTGAAATGATATGTTATGCTCTATGAAGTACAATGTAACAGCCCTGTAATACGCACCCGAGTCAACGAATTTAAGATTGAGCTTTTCTGCTAATTGTTTTGCCAAAGTACTTTTTCCACTGGATGAGAAGCCATCAATAGCGATTACGAAAGGCTGTAGCATTCGGCAAAGATAGCGAACAAGCATGTTGCCTCAATTAAGATTAAGCGAAGCAGCACTTAATTGAATGGGAAGTTAATTTTGATTAAACATTGTGTTATTACATCTTCTTTCCAAAAAGCTCATCGAGATTAACAGCAATTGAAAATTGATTTACGCCATCAACCGCATTATAAATAGCTCTTGCATAGGAGAAGCTGTAACGATTAATTTTTAGGCCTGCTCCAAAACTAAATCCTGATAAAGCTTTTCGATTTTCATAAGCAAGTTCTTGCCGGCGTTGATGGTTATAGGCCAGGCTTATTCTAAAAGCTTCGCCAAAATAAATTTCGGCGCCAATAATTGTGTGAAGAAAGATTTTATCAGCAATGTATTTTTTATCCTTCTGCTGCTGTGTAGTATCAAGCAGAATGGTAGTTGTTGTAACTGCATTTGGATCATTATACCTGATATCCCAGCGGGATAAATCGTGCAGAACTAATGAAAATAAAAATGGAGTATGAGTAACACGCTTTGAGATGCCGGCTTGGATGTCGAATGGTAAAGCTTCATTGTTGTCACTTAAATATGATTTGAATTGTGTTCCCACATTTTTAAATGCAACAGTTGCTGTTAATCCTTCCGCCGAATCATGATAAGAGCCGGCAAAGCTTACTGCCAATCCATTAGCGCTGTAAGATTCAAGCCTCGATGTTACATAAGTAAGATTCATTCCATAATGAAATTTTTCAGCATAAGTTCTTGCCGCTCCTAATGTGATCGCATACTCAGCTCCATTAAAAGTGCCGGTTGAATTTCCATAAATATCACTTGAAACAAAATCGCCATAATCGATAAATTGAATGCCTCCATTAAATGTTGTCTGAATTTTTTTTACTTCGTGAACGTAACCAACATATCCTGCTTTTAAATCAGCGAGATAATTAATGTAACTAAGATTAAGGTGATTGTTCATTAACGGATTTATCACCGAAGGATTTTGCAAACCAAGCGAAGCATCTTCATCATACATAGACATAAAATTTCCACCCATTGCTGTTACTCTTGAAGATGGAGAAATATTGAGTGAATGAAAAATATCTTCGCCACCAACCTGAGCACGCAACAGATTTACAGCAGATAAAATGATAAGTGTAACTAATGTTAAAGTGTAATTGATTTTCACAGAAGTGTAGTATTTATTCAGGGAGTTAACGCAATGCAAAATAAAATAGTATCATCAATTAATTAATTGAACCCGCCGAAAATATAGCTTTGTAGCATTGCCTCCAAACAATGAATTACACACATACACTTAAGTTTCTTTATTCACAGCTTCCAATGTATTCACGCATTGGGGCTGCTGCATACAAGGAAGACATAGGCAATACACTTTTACTCTGTGAACTTCTTGAACATCCTGAAACAAAATTTAAAAGCATTCATGTAGCCGGCACCAATGGCAAAGGATCAACCAGTCATATGCTTGCTGCCATATTTCAGGAGCATGGTTTTAAAACAGGCTTGTACACTTCACCACACTTAAAAGATTTTAGAGAGCGAATCAAAATTAATGGGGTAATGATTTCTGAAAATGAGGTCACAGACTTTGTAGAAAAATATAAGGATGAGGTAATTAATATTGGCTGCTCATTTTTCGAATGGACTGTTGGTTTGGCCTTCGATCATTTTGCAAAGAATAAAGTAGACATTGCAATTATTGAAACAGGAATGGGCGGCAGGCTTGATTCAACCAATGTGATTACTCCGCTTCTCTCGGTAATTACCAACATCAGTTTCGATCATGCAGAAATTCTTGGTGATACTTTAGAAAAGATCGCAGCAGAAAAAGCAGGCATAATTAAAAACCAAGTGCCTGTTGTTATTGGTGAAAGAAATGATGAAACAGATTCAATCTTCATTTCAAAAGCAACTGCTGTTGATGTTGCTTTTTCTTTTGCTGAAGAAGTATGGAATATTATAGAAATAAAAAATGAAAACGGATTTCAAAAATTTTCAATTCGCGATGATCAATCAGAAGAATGGGAACTAAAAATTGATTTGGCAGGAGAATATCAATTGAAAAACATTATTACAGTCCTAGAATCATGCAGAATTTTGAATCTGTTAAATTGGAAATTGAGTAAAGAAAAAATTACAACTGCGCTTTCAAAGGTTAAGCCACTCACCGGGCTACAGGGAAGGTGGGATGTATTAAATCAAAGTCCCCTTGTAATTGCTGATGTTGCGCACAACGAAGCCGGAATTAAATATGCAATGGCGCAGCTGATGAAAACAGATTCTTTCAACAAGCATTTGGTTATAGGATTTGTTAAGGAAAAAGATCTTTCAAAAATTTTCCCTTTGCTTCCGGCAAATGCATTCTATTATTTCTGTGCCCCTGACATACCCCGGGCA
>JAJAYG010000248.1 GCA_026786335.1 Chitinophagales bacterium
CCGCCTGTTGAAAGGTTTCCAATGCTTATAACAGGAATTTCAAACTCCACGCTCTTTTTTATTTGTGCATCGTAAAGTTTGTTGCGCAACAAGATAATTGCGCCATACAAAATTGAAAAAGGAATTAACAGCTTTCGCATACTTATTCTGCAAAGATGAGAATTAGCAGAACAATGAAGTAAAATGCATCCTAAATTTACGGCAGCTTAATTTCAATGGCGATTTATTTCAAGAACTAAAAAATGAAATCAATTTTAATTATCTCAATATTTCTTATGGCCACTTTAAATTCAAGTGCTGAAAAATATCTTTTCTACCTGCATGGTAAAATCGTAGAAGATCAGGGAGCAAATGCTTCAAGTCCGTATTTTGGTTCTTACAAATACAATGATATTCTTGCTGCTTTTCGAAAAGAAGAATTTACTGTAATAAGTGAGGTTAGAAAAAAGAATAGCGATGTTGAACAATATGCCGATCAGGTTACCGATCAAATCAATGGTCTTTTAAAGAAAGGAATTCAAGCAATTGACATCACAGTAGTTGGCGCTTCAAAAGGTGCGTTGATTGCGATGTTTGTTTCATCACTGCTAAAAAATAAGGACATCAATTTTGTTTTTCTTGCTGCTTGTAATGATGGAAATTTTGAGAGTTTTCCCGAAATAATTTTTTACGGAAATATTTTATCCATCTATGAAAAGACCGATGACATTGGTGAATCGTGCATAAGGTTTAAAAATAAAGCTTCAACAACCATCAACCATTATAAAGAAATAGAAATCAATACCGGTTTGCATCATGGGTTTCTTTTTCAGCCGCTGCCTGAATGGGTAACCCCAATTGTAAAATGGAGCAATAGTGATTACAAATAACTTTAAACTGCGGACAGAACTGATTAAAGTCACTTTAATTTTAATCATCACGAAACTATTTTTGTACCCCAATCAGATAATATGAAACTCATTAAGATTATTAATGTACTCGAAGAATTTGCTCCACTTCCCTTGCAAGAAAGTTATGATAACTCGGGCTTGCTTACCGGTAATTCTCAAATGGAAATCACTGGCGCCATTCTTTGCCTTGATGCTATTGAAGAAGTGATTGATGAAGCAATTAAAAAGAAATGCAATCTTGTAATTGCTCATCACCCGATTATTTTTTCGGGCCTAAAAAAAATAACCGGTAAAAATTATGTTGAGCGCACCATCATCAAAGCAATTAAAAATGACATTGCAATTTATGCTGCTCATACTAACCTTGACAATGTTCAGCATGGCGTAAATAAAAAGATTTGTGAAAAACTTCAACTTCAAAACACCCGCATTCTATCTCCTGTAAAAAATAAATTGATTAAGCTTTTCACTTTTGTACCGAATGAACATGCTGCAAATTTGAGAGCTGCCTTGTTTGCTGCCGGTGCTGGCGCTATAGGTAATTATGATGATTGCAGTTATAATGCAGAGGGCTACGGAACATTCAGAGGCAATGACCAAACCAATCCTTTTGTGGGTGAAAAAGGAATTCAACATCGCGAAAATGAAACTAAGATTGAGGTTATTTTTCCTTTCTTCCTTCAAACAAAAATAATTGATGCCTTAAAAGAAAATCATCCGTATGAAGAAGTTGCCTATGATGTTATTGAACTGAAAAATCAATGGGATCAAACCGGCGCCGGAATGGTTGGAGAACTTGAACATGCGTTTACTGTTCCGGATTTTCTTCAGTTCCTAAAAGATAAAATGAAATTGCAATCGATTCGTTTTACAAAAATTCAGAAGGATATTAAAATTCAAAGAGTGGCTGTATGTGGAGGAGCAGGAAGTTTCCTTTTGACTGAAGCAATCAAAGCACGCGCACAATGTTTTATAACCTCTGACTTTAAATATCACCAGTTTTTTGATGCTGAAAACAAGATTATGATTGCCGACATCGGGCATTATGAAAGCGAACAATTTACCCCTGAAATTTTTGCTGCCTTGTTAAAGGATAAATTTCCTACATTTGCCGCCCATTTTACTTCTGTTAAAACAAACCCAATAAACTACTACTGATGTCAAAAGTTAAAGATGTAGCCAAAGTTGATTCAGGAATCGAAGAAAAACTCCGCAGCATTTATAAGTTGCAAAAGATTGATTCCAAGATTGATGAAATTCAAATCTTAAAAGGTGAACTTCCAATGGAAGTTAGTGACCTTGAAGATGAAATGACGGGTTTAAAAACCCGCATTGAAAAGTATGCTGAAGATGCAGACAAAATTGAAGAGGCCATTGCAGCCAAAAACAATACTATTAAAGAATCTGAAGCATTGATTAAGAAATATCAAAAGCAACAGAACAATGTTAAAAACAACCGTGAGTTTGATGCTTTGAGCAAAGAAATTGAACTTCAGAAATTAGAGATTCAATTGAATGAAAAACGCATTCGCGAAGCCAATGAAGACAATTCTTCAAAAGAAGAAATGGTTGCCGCTGCTAAAAAGAACATCAAGGAAAAAGAAAAGCACCTGAAAACAAAGAAGGATGAATTAGAACACATTATTGAAGAAACGGATGCTGAAGAAAAAACTTTGCTGAAAAAATCAAAGGAACAGGCAACCAAAATTGAAGAGCGCCTTTTTAAGGCTTATCAAAGAATACGCACGAGTTATAAAAACGGGCAAGCTGTAGTAACCGTTAATCGCAGTTCCTGCGGTGGTTGTTACAATGCAATTCCCCCGCAAACACAAATGGAGATACGCCAACACAAGAAAATAATCATCTGCGAACATTGCGGAAGAATTTTGGTTGATGAGACTTTAGATAAATAGATTACACTCTTAAAAGCCTTTTAAAAGGATCAGTTTAAATATTGATCCTTTTTTATTTTTAGCAATAGCCGATTCAACCTATCGCGTTTATTAATTTGTAATGTTATTTTTAGAACCTAATTTTGACCATTGTATTCTATGCAGATGAAAATATTATCCGCTTTTATTTTAATTAGCTATTCCACTTTTGCCACAGCTCAATCAAGCTCGTTTCATTTTTCAGCTCCGGCAATTCCTTCATCAATCAACAATCATGTAGTTGGTTTTAAAGAAGCTTCGCTTTTTCCTGCCAATCAACCGGGAACAATTTCTTCATCACCATCAACTGATGAAACTGAATTGAAAGAAGAAAAAACTTTGGGGTTTACTTCACTGGCAATTGGCAATACTTATCTCGACATTCAAACCAATGCTTCTGTTTGCAATTCGCTTTTCAGAAATAAGTTCAATGGTAAAATTTCTGCTGTATGGAATTTTGCTCCTGTACTCGACCCTGATCTGCTAAGCCGAGGAACCGGTTATAATTATTTCAATGGTTCTTCATGGCTGGTGTTTCCTGATAAAAGAATTGAGTTCTCAAAAACCGGATGGCCTAATGTTACAGTGAATTATGCTAAAAAAGAATTTGTACTCTGCCATAACTTAGACTTTAATATTATCCAATTCGACGAGCGCGCTATTGCGGGTACTGGTACGTGGAGTGAGATACAAAGCCCTTTTGCTCAACCAAATTTCTATGGTATTTGGTGGCCAAGAATTATGAGAGGTGATTCATTCAGTACTTCAAAAAGATACTTGCATGCAATCGCACTCACGCTACCAACCATGTTTGGAGGTATTAAATACAAGGACATTGATGGAGCATTGCTCTACTATCGCTCATCTGATGACGGTACAACATGGGATAGTGTAAATGTTCTTATTAAAGGAATTGACTCTACGGAGTATGCTCGCATAAGACCTGATTGGTATTCAATGGATAAGATTCAAAATAATGTTGCTATTGTTGTTGGTGGCTTTGGAAATGATATCGTGCTGCTTAACTCAGGTAACAATGGAATTAGCTGGACAAAAACAATTGTTCAAGCATTTCCAATTGCTAAATACAATCAACAGGTAACAGATGTAACTGGTGATGGCGTTGCAGATATCGTTGATACCAATGATGGCTCGCTTGCAGTGTTGATTGATAAAAATGGAACATCACATGTATGGGCAGGTTACAATCAAATCTATGATGATGATTCAACTGATAATATTTTCAGTTTTCAGCCAACCTCGAATGGCATACTCTATTGGAATTCAAACATGGGCGTTGCTCCAATGAAAATAATTACCGGCGCACTTGATTTCAATGGCAATGATTCACTTGATATTGCAGGCTATGGTTTTTTTAATACAGGGTTTGCAACACACCCAAGTGCAGGAAGTGATGTTGACGGAAATATTTTTTTAACCTACTCTGCTCTTAAAGAAAATGGTGTTGACAAGGACAATAAAAATGTTAGACATACCTACGTTATAGGTACATCTGATTTTGGAAATTCGTGGAGCTATCCTTACGATATTGTAAATGAAGTTAATGCTGAGGGCATTTATGGAAAGATTGCCAGAGACAATGATCTTAATCTTCGATTGATTTATCAAAAAGATTATTGCGCAGGCATTTCTACCACACCCGGTTTTCCAGATCCCTGCAACAGCGGTCAGCAAAATCAAATTTATTATGTAGAAGTTTCGGCACAAGAAGTTTTGAATAATGTTGGAATTGAAAATCCAAAAGAAGTAAGCAAAGAATTAATTTACCCTAACCCTTCAACAGGAATTTTTCATTTCAATCTACCCCTTCTTCATTCGCAGGATGGGAATATTTCTGTTACTGATATGAATGGAAGGATTCTTTTTTTCAATTCAAAAATTCTATCTCCGCTTGAGCAGGTTGATCTTTCATTTTTGCCATCCGGAATTTATGTTGCTCACATCAGCAGCGCAGATTATAATTCCACTTCAATGATTTCGGTCTTAAAATAATACCGCGCTTCTTTTTCCGAATTCTGTTTCTTAGATTTCTGAAATGAATTCATGGAGTCAATATCCATTTGTAAGAATTATTATTCCGTTTATCAGCGGTATATTGATATGGATATTTTTTGAAATACACTTTCCGCCTGCAATTCTTTATTCTCTTATTGCAATTTCAATTGTGTTTCATCTGCTTATTCGAAAAAGAATTTTCAGAATGTATCGCTATACTTTTTATGCAGGCATAGTTTTTCAAATCACAATACTCTTGTCTGCCAATCATCTGTGTTTTGTAAATACTGATATTAATAATGAAAATAATTACACCCGCTTTATTAATGATGGCGATTTTGCCATTGTAAAAATCTGCGAGCCACTGAGCGAAAAAGAAAAATCGGTGAGTGCAGAAGTTGCGTTTTATTATTTCAGAAATAATTTGGATTGGAAAGCTTGCAGTGGTAAAGCAATTATTTATTTCAGAAAAGAAACCGCAGCACTGCAACTCCATTATGGCGATTTTATTCTGGTAAAGAATAATTTTAGCAGGGTAAATGCTTCAAAAAACCCGGATGAATTCAACTACCAAAAATTTCTTTACTATAAAAATATTTATGCAACAGCGTTTTTAGATTCAAGTCAATTTAATTCCCTTCATTTCTCAAGACAAAATCCTGTATGGCAATTTACTTTTTGGTTGCGCCAAAAATCAATTGATGCATTCGCGAAATATATTTCATTGGATCGCGAGCGTGCGGTTGCCGATGCATTGGTAATTGGTGACCGCGACAACATGTCGTTCGCGCTCATGCAATCGTATTCAAGCACAGGAGTAATTCACGTGCTGGCAGTTTCGGGTTTGCATGTTGCAATTCTTTACGCACTGTTAGAGCTGCTTACTTTTTTTATTCGCAAGAGAAAGCACGGGAAATTTTATCAGGCAATCATCATCCTCATTATTATCTGGCTGTTTGCGTTGGTTACCGGGTTATCGGGTTCTGTAACAAGAGCAGCAACCATGTTTACATTTATAACTGTTGGTAAAGCTTTTCGGCGCA
>JAJAYG010000249.1 GCA_026786335.1 Chitinophagales bacterium
ACCTTACCCTATTATTTATTTACATGGAGGTCCAGGTGGTTTTATTACAGATAGAAATATTGCAACACTTTCTCCTCTTGCTGCAAATGGATTTGATGTTTACCTCTATGATCAAATTGGCAGCGGGCATTCTTCTCACCTGAAAAACATTTCTGATTATACCGCTCTGCGACATGAAAATGATTTGGAAGAAATTGTAAAACAAATCGGTAAGGAGAAAGTAATTCTCATTGCGCAATCGTGGGGAGCAATTTTAGCAGCGATGTTTGTTGCTGACCATCCTGAACAAGTTGCAAAAATTATTTTCACTTCACCCGGCCCCATTCAACCTGTGATCAGTAATTTATCGCAAACAAAAATCCCTGACAGCATTCAACTGCGATTACCGATGAGTACCAATGCGGAAGCGAATAGAAAACTCATGAACCTTAGAATGAGATGTGCAATCTATTTTGCAAGTGCATTCGGAATAAAACTGGTTCCTGAAAAAGAAGCCGATGATTTTGAAACTTACCTCACCAATGGAACAAACAAATCAGTAGTATGCGATACAGCAAATGCTTTGAAGGCAGAAGGCGGTGGTGGATTTTATGTTTCAATCATTACGGTAAACAGTTTTGGTGAAATGAAAAACCCGCGCCCTGCATTAAAAAATTCTGCAATACCCATATTGGTAATGAAAGGTGAATGCGACAATCAAAAGTGGGGAGCTACGAATGAATACTTACAACTTTTTCCTAACCGTGTTTTTAAATTGATACCGAATGCAGGGCATGCGATTGCCATTGAACAACCGGAGATTTATTTGAAAACTATCGAGGAGTTTTTGAATTAATCTCTTACCAGCCACCCCGCAATTTTATATGCCATGAGTTCAATATTCATATACTCATTATTCGAGAGGATAATCAACGAAGTTTCTTCATCTAAAAAATGTACAATGAATGTGGTGTACCCCGGCCAACTACCGGAATGGTATGCTACTTTATGTTTAGAACTGTCGCTTGCTTGCAGCTCCCATCCATAACCATAATTATTATACTCTCTCTTAGAATCTGTGTGATCTAAAAATGCTTTTGACATTGCAGATTCATTTAAAATAGAATTTTTTCTGAGGCACTCTTCCCATTTTGCGAGATCAAGGATATTTGAGTTAACAGTTCCATCGCCGGTAATTGCATCCATGTAAATCACATAACTATAATCACTCAATTGATCAGGAATTACATATGCCTTCAAACTATCAGAGTATACGTGGCCAAAAGCATAGTTGTCAATTAATTCACCTGTAACTCTTCTTGTATTGTAAACTCTTGTATCTTTCATTTCTAATGGTTGAAAAATATTTTTCGAAAGAAAATTTGCATAACTCATTCCAGAAACACGTTCAATAATCAATGACAACATCGCATAACCCGTATTGCTGTATTCAAATTTTTTACCGGGTGCAAACTGAAGTTTAGGATGATATTGTTTAAATAAAGTTGCAAGATCGCTGTTGGTAACAAATTTAGTTTTGTCCCAATGCTCTTCAAGCAATTCTTCATATTCGGTAATACCCGACGTATGGTCCAAAAAATTTTCAATTGTAACATTATCGTAAGGAAGTTCAGGAATAAATTTCTGAATATTGTCATGAATGCTGAGTTTCCCCTGCTCCTGTAAAATCAAAATTGCAGTAGCTGTAAATTGTTTGCTGCATGAAGCCAATTCGAACATAGAGCTGTCATTTAATTTTCTCTTACTTTCATAGTCAGCATAGCCAAAACAATTTTGATAAATCGTTTTCCCGTTCCTGATGGCCAACATACAGCCATTGAAAACGCCGAGAGCATTCTTGATCTGCATCATGCTGTCAATCTTAAATGTCACCACAGCATCTGAAAGCTTTTGTGAAGGATCAGTGCTTAACGCATAATCAAAATGTGGCGAAGAAGCACTAAGCCCGATGATTTTAAATTTACTTGAAATGGCAAAGCCCATTTTGTATTCTTCGGTTGTGTCCTTTTCGTATTTCAAAAATGCTTTTGCATATCCACCCGGTGTAAATTTTATTGAAGAAATTTTAACCCTGCCAAAAATTTCAAATTGAATTCCATATGCTTCCTTTATCCGGTTTTCAGTGAATAATGTTTTCATTAAACCGCCCATGCATTCATGCATCTGCTTATAGTTTTGATTGTTGTATCCTTCAAAGTACCTCTGAAGAAGCTCGGTCTTTTCCTTGTCACCTGTGTCTTGTGCGAAGGAAATTTTACTAAAACAAATTATGATAATGGCACATAAAACAAATTGAGAAATTATTTTCATTCGGATTAAATTTTTAAAAAATGCTTTCGGGCTGAAGATAACCGAATCAATTTTACGAATATGATATGCCGCATTGCATGCTTAATATTCATAAATTCTCCTGCTGATAAGAACAGAAATTATTATGGCTTCACAGAATCCTTTCAGAAAACAAAAAAGAAGTTTAATAACTGTTTCACTTCTTCACATACCCTCTCCACTTCTCAATTACATTTTCGAAATCTTCGGGCAATGGTGAGTCGAAGAAAACTTCTTTCTTAGTTGCAGGATGAATGAAGCCAAGTGATTTTGCATGCAGTGCATGGCGCGGAATTATTTGCAAACAATTTTCTACAAACTGTTTGTACTTCGTGTAAACTGTTCCTTTCACAATCTTATCACCTCCATAAGTTTCATCATTAAAAACAGGGTGACCAATGTATTTCATGTGAGCGCGTATCTGGTGGGTTCTTCCGGTTTCTAAAATACACTCTACTAATGTTACATAGGAGAATCGCTCGATTACTTTGTAATGCGTGATTGCTTCTTTGCCATAATCACCGTCGGGAAAAACATCCATCACCTTTCTGTTTTTCAAACTTCTTCCAATGTTGCCTGTTACAGTTCCTTCCTCTTCCTTAAAATCTCCCCATACCAATGCAACATACTTTCGTTGAATTGTGTGCTCTGCAAACTGTCGCTGTAAATAGTTGAGAGCAAAATCATTCTTGGCAACCACTAAAAGTCCGCTGGTGTTTTTATCAATGCGGTGCACAAGACCCGGACGAAAAGCATTCTTTGGTTTTGCCGGAAGATTTTCAAAATGAAAAAGTAATCCGTTCACCATAGTGCCTGTAAAATTTCCTGCACCGGGATGTACCACTAAACCGGGTTGCTTGTTAATGATGAGCAGGTTCTCATCTTCATAAAAAATATTGAGCGGAATATTTTCTGCAAGAAGATCATGTTCAATTTTCGGGTACGCAAGCATGATTACAATTTCATCGAGCGGGCGCACTTTGTAGTTTGACTTTACTGTATCGCCATTCACCAAAATTTTTTCTTCATTCGCTGCATTCTGAATTTTGCTGCGGCTGATGTTTTCAATTCTGTTCAATAAAAATTTATCGATGCGCAGCGGTTGCTGTCCTTTGTCAACCACAAAGCGAAAATGCTCAAACAACTCATCGTCAACAGCGGGCAAATCAATCTCTTCAATCATCTTTTTTATTTGGCAACATTAAAACTGGAATCAACAGTATAACTTATGTTCTACAACTGCTGCTAACATTTCTAATTCCTAATTCATAATTCTCAATTTATTTAATCATCACTCCCCTCTTTTCAATCACAGGTACTTTGGTAAAATTATTCTCCACAACACTTTCAGTTACAAACACAAATCGTTTGTCGTATAAAACACCTTTGTTCCAAAAGCTGACCCAGAATTCGTTGTTGATGCCAAAAAGTTTTTCTTCGATGAGTTCAATCTTCACAAATTCTTTCCCCGGAATTTTTTCCCAGAAATGCCGGAGTGTAGAAGTTTTTACATTCCGGCCTGCTAAATTTCCGTAACCATTTGAGCTCACGAGCACACCTTCGAGCGCATCATCTTTCATATTCACGAGGTAAACTCCCCATTCGGGCTCCTGCAAAATATTTTCTTCGGGAATAATTGCAATCGCAACGTCCTCCACTTTTTCCATAATGATGTCTTTGATCATGTTTGTTTTTTTTATTCTGTAATCAAATCGCAATTATATAGCTCAGCGAAATGATGGCTGAGTCTTCCTTTTACTTCATTCATATCCAATTCTCTTCCCAATTCTTTTTGCATGGAGGTAACTCCCTTGTTGCCGATGCCACAAGGAACAATGAAGTTGAAATATTTTAAATCGGCATTTACATTAAAAGCAAAACCATGCATGGTTACCCAGCGGCTGCAGCGAACACCAATGGCGCAAATTTTTCGTGCACGAGATGGAGATTGCGAATCGAGCCACACGCCGGTTTCACCTGCCGATCTGCCGGCGGTAATTCCATATTCTTTCAAAGTTAAAATCACTGACTCTTCCATCAGTCGCAAATATTTTCCAATGTCGGTAAAGAAAAAATCAAGATCGAGAATCGGATAACCAACAATTTGCCCCGGACCGTGATATGTAATATCTCCGCCACGGTTAATTTTGAAAAATGAAATTCCTTTTTCTTTCATCGTCACTTCATTAATCAGCAGATGTTTCATTGATCCGCTCTTACCTAAAGTATAAACATGAGGATGCTCACAAAAAATGAGGTAATGTTTTTGCAAAAGTTCGTGATCGGGATTTGTGCGATGATCAATCTTTCTTTGAATCACTTCACTGAATAATTTTTCCTGAAGATCCCATGCAGCTTGATAGTCAATCATACCAAGGTCAATAAAATTCACCAGTGGTTTAATCTTAATTTCAGTTGCTGTTTCGCTCATGATTCTGTTGATGTGCAATGATAACCAATGCAATGCTAAATTAGTTTGCTTTCGGGGAATGAAGTTTTTTAAGAATCTCTGTTCATCACAATGCCATTCGATCAGGGATTTTGATAATCACTTTTACGGTTAAATAACCCAGCAGTAGAAAAACAGAATACAATATCGTCATCCCAATCATTTCAATGCGTAACATGTGATCGCTAAAATGTGAGAAGATATCGAAGATGACTCTTACAGGATTGGCAACTACATCCCAGCTGTTTAACCGAACATATCTTCCAATGTAAATTCCCAGACCGCCCGAAAAAATCATAAATGAAGCAAACATCCACGCTACAAAACGATTTGCCTGTTTACGAATTAAGCTTTGTATTTCGAGCAATGAAATGAATCCAAGAATTAAACCTGTCCATGCAAATGAAAGAATTAACACAAGATCAAACCAAAGCGGAATGTTTTGCTTTTCTTTCAAATGCAAAAGATCGGTGAGCATGTAAGGTGAATTTGGCCAGAAGAAAAACCAAACAACCAGCAGCAGCTATGCAATCCATTTTCTTTTCATTACCACAAACGAAACAGGCAGATACATGCTGATGAGGTAAGGCACCCAGGCAAGAAATAAATTCCAGATGAAGTAGGAATAGTTTTGTTTATGTGTTAGCCAAATGCGAATTAGCTCCAATGCACATGCGAAGAGCGACGATAAGAGAAGAATAAAAGTGATTTCAATTCTCTCTGCCAAATATTTGTGTTTGATATTATCAAGCATGGTGATTCTGATTTGGTATAATGAAAAAATAATTTACTCTTCTTCAATTGCTTCAAACTGATGAAACCATTTTGCAAATGAAAACATGATGAAACCAGTTGCAGCAATAAAAATAATGAGATACGCACTGAATAAGATGAGAAAGAATGAAGCTGCAGCAACGATTGAAACAGTGATCATATAATTTTCCATGTCACCTATTGATCGATAGAGGAGTGAATGTAAAAGCAAGAGAAACAAGACACCGAAAATAATGAGTACAGGAAAGTCAATCAGAACAATGTGTTCTGGCACTGTTCTCACAAGCACAACAAATTCAGGTGAGAGTAAAAGCAGATAAACTATTACGAGCGTAATAAATCTTCTGAAGTTTGAAACAGGAAATGCTCTCGTGAAATTGAGGTAAGTGATTTCAAATTTTCTGAACTCAAAAACAATAACACAATGACCGACCAATGCAAACATAAATCCAAGCATCGCCACTCTAAAATCATAATGATCTAATTGAAACCCGCTGAAGAACGCCATCATTGCAAGCAAGGAAAATGTTTTTGTTACAATCAGCGGATTCCTCAAATTGTTAAGCGCATGGAAAATATAGAACAGCGGCAAAGATTTTTTAATTTTGAATGAAGGAAACCAATTGAAACTAATCCATTTCTTGTTAGGATGAAAAATGGCATTTTTGATGAACATCCCGCCGGCATAACAAACAAGTAAGTGATAAAATAAAATTAAAAGTGCCTCTCCAATTCTTCCTTGAGAAAATGCAACCCCTTCGATAAAAACCGAATACACCAGAACAGGCAGATACATTTTTACAAGAACAAAAGATGTTTGTAACAACAACTCACTCTTTTTTAAACAAGCCGAAACAAAAAGAAATTGCTGATCGGGTTCGCTTATTTTCTTAAATACAAACTGAACACTCTTGCCTGCATACAGAGACCATATTAGCATTACTACCAATAAGAGTGAAGGAGATTCAAGAGTTGCGTTGATGAGTGAAAGGTGATAGCCAATAATCTGTGAGCCTTCAACAATTCCAAACATGAGGAAAAAAACAAAAAGTAAAACCCCAAAATGCCTTTGGTAAAAAGGGAGCACCCATACTTTGTTAAAAATCAGACTGACCTGTTTCATACAGCATGAATCATTTTATCCTGCACCGTAACAGTTCCTGTAAAAGAAATCTTTGCATAATCAAAATCATGATGAGAAGTAATTATAAAACTTACCTTTTTTTCATAAGCAAATTCATGAATGATGGAATACACTGTTTCGACTGAAGCAGTATCAATAGTTACCAGTGGTTCATCCAATAATATCAAATCGGGTTTACCAATAAAAGCAAGAATGAGTGAAAGTTTTTTATTCATACCACTTGAGTAAGTTCCAATTGGTTGGTGAGAATAAGTATCCACCTTTAATTGCTGCATCAGGTTTTTTGTATCTGCAAAGTCGCCGTCTTTAGTCCAGATAAACAATTGAATTAATTCATCACCGGTTACAAATGAGGGATACAATGGTTCTGCCTCGGTGTAGTTTACTTTTCTTAAATAATCAATTCTGTTTTTAAGAATAGAAATATTTTTATTGAGGATTACTTCACCTTCAAACGGAATTAAGCCGGCAATCAGTTTCATCAAAGTTGTTTTGCCCGATCCGTTTTCTCCCTTGAGCCAATAGATACCATTCTCAAATTTATACCGGGGAATATCAAGCACTAAGTGCGATCCGTAATTTTTTTTAATCTCTGTGAGTTCAATCATATCCAATAAATATTTAATCAAACGCTAAACATTCTGTATCAGTATTCTCATTCCCGAAAGCGAACATAAAATAAAAAAGCACAGGGAAAATTCCTGCGCTTTTACTTGTTGTATTTGAAAATCAATTTGCCAGCTCTGCTTTAAGAAAGTCAATCACATTTACTTCAACAGCATCAACCTTCCTCAATTCAGCGAGGTAGAAAGAAACCCAATCGCCAAAGTGAATGAGGTAAAGTGATTTTATAAGATAGCTTTCACCTTTCGACCACACTTCAAAAATATTCTTAGTGTATTGTGTAACAATGTTTTTCACAATGTTCATTCTTTGCTGAGTGCGTGCATAATCGGTATCATTTCGAAGCAAGATCACTGCATATTTTCCCGGCGTTCTCCACCCTACCAATTCATTGTGATTCATTTCGGGAATTGAGTTGTGCCAGCACAGCATTTTAGAATTCTCATTGATCTGCTGTTTCCACCGCATTCCAATTGCTTCGAAGTTTGCAGCACTATAAATCACAGGCATTTTTTTATTAATCTTCTTTGCCAATGATTTTGCAGCTTTAATAATTTTTTTCTCTTCTTTATCGAGCATCCGGTTTGCTTCTTTTATTCCCACAATAAAACCGTCATCAATTAAGTTGTAGAATGAAAGCACAAAAAGTTGCTGAATAAAAGAATAACCAAGGCACGCCCGCGGTGATTTTCCGCCCGGAATTAGGATGAAGTCAAGGCCTGCCTTTTTTGCAATATTGATCATTGATCCGCCGCTTGATATGCAAACTATTTTACAGCTGCGGCGAATTCCTTCTTCGAGCGCATGTAAAGTTTCTTCTGTATTTCCTGAATAGGATGAGGCAATTAATAAAGTATGTTCATCAACCCACTCAGGTAAAAAATAATCTTTGCTTACAAAAAATGGAAGTTTCATTTTTTCGGCAACCAACTCGGCAACAAGGTTTCCGCCAATGCCCGAACCGCCCATACCTGCAACAACGACATTCCTCAATTCCTTGTGTCGAGGTGTTAGTTTTATTCCTTTCCCAATCTCTATGGCTTCGGCCATTTGTTTGGTAAATTCTGAAATCATTTGATCCATCATATTTTTGTAGTTTTAAGTGATTAAACGTAAGGGTAATTTTCTTTTAAGGCAAGAACAAATGTTCTTTTTTAAAAAAATATTTTGACATCAATAAATTATCAAATCCAATGAGTAACCATAATGAACTCGGAGTTAAAGGTGAAATTATTGCTTTGGAATACCTTGAAAAAAAAGGGTATACCATTCTTGAAATTAACTGGCGATTTAAAAAAACAGAGGTTGATATAATTGCCAAAGAAGGAAAAGATTTAGTGATTGTTGAAGTAAAGACCAGAAACAATGATTTATTCGGATTTCCTGAAGAATCTGTGGGCAAAGAAAAACAAAAAAATCTTGCCATTGCTACCGAAGAATATCTGGAACAAAATAATCTTTCAATGGATGTAAGATTTGATGTTATCTCAATTACAATGACGGGCAAGACTCCAAAAATTTTTCATATTAAGGATGCCTTCTTTCCTTATGACTAAAAAAAAACAGCGGCGGAAAAAATTCCGCCGCTGCTTAATTAATTTACATAGAAAATGCCCTACTTCACATCCACTAACTTTTGCCAGATTGTTTTGTCTCCAACAATCATCTTCACATAGTACATTCCCGCTTCTTTCATTGATAAGAATACTTGCCGGCCAACTGAGTTTGGTTGCTGATAATGGCTTCCATTTTCTGTCCAATGCCATTCCATAATTCAACTGTTACAACTGCTGCATTAGGTAGTGAGTATTCAAGAGTTGATAAACCGTTTGCAGGATTTGGGAACAATGAAATATCAAAACTCAAATGGCTATCATCTATTGCATCAACCAAAATCACAACATCATCAGATGTTAAATAACTACATCCGCTTGTGTCTGTTGCTGTAAGTGTAACAGAAT
>JAJAYG010000250.1 GCA_026786335.1 Chitinophagales bacterium
CCGCAGTGCCTTCCACATCGGTATGATGAATGCGCGATTCAGTTTTTACAATGGAGCCATTTTGCGCATCTACATAAATCCATTGGCGATCACGCGGAACTAAAGAAGAAACATCACATTTATAAATGAGTTTATATTCATCATCAACCGGAAGAATCATCAACTTGTTATTATCAACTTCTTCTTCTGCATGCCACCATGTTTTCGCATTCATGTATTTACAAGCATTGTCATACGCTTGCTTTGCATTCAATGATGGCGTTACAGAAATATTAATTCCTTCATACCATTCTCCATTGGCAGATTGAACTTTGCCAGCCATTGAGTGAACGTAATAAACTCCGTATTCAACCGGCACTCCTTTGTAATGCTGCCTGTTTCGAATGTGACTCATTCCAATCTTATCATTGAATTGTTTATATTGAATTAAGTTATCATCAGCCCTTGCTTTCAACACATCCTTCTTCAGCCAATCTTTTGAATTCGTTTCTGAAATATTTTGTGTTTCCTGCAAGCGAATAAATGAAATGGTGTTTCGTTTTTCATTTATTGTAAGTTGCTTTGCTCCTTTGCAAACATTGGCTGCCTGCGATCCTGTGAAATGTTGATTATTTTTTTGAGCTTGGATTGAAGCACAAAAGCTCAAAGCAACAAGAGTTAAAATAAGCGTACGTGAATTTTTCATGAGGTTTTGTTTTTAGTTTTAGAAGTTTAAATGTAGCAGTAAAATTTTCATTTTCGTATTATTCTTTTGTGAACATTGATTTGCAAAACAAACAACAGCTATCAACTGCTGCAATGACTTTTATCACTTTGAAACATAAGAGCACAAAATCTTTTATAACCGTTTAATGATTGCTAAACTTTAAGGCAAAAAAGAAATATCATTCCTATCTTCTTAATTAGTTTTACTGTGGAAATGAACGAAGAAAAACCTTATGGTGGAAAATACTACTTCCTGCTGCTGATTATCATTTTTGCCGTAGCATCTTTCCTGCGCCTCTTTCAATTAGATCATTACCCGCTACTCATTAACCTCGATGAACTTTCAAATATTTATGACGGCTACTCTATTTCCGAAACAGGGAAAGACCGATCGGGTGATGCTGACATTGCAACAGTAAGAGGATTTGGCAGAGGTGATTATCGTCCTTCGCTTATGCCTTTTCTGCTTGCTGCAGGGTTCAAATTTTTTGGTTATTCAATTTTGAATGGAAGGATTATTGCCGCCATTCTTGGAATTCTTTCCCTTATTCTATTGTACTTTTTTGCAAAAGATTTTGGGGGTAAAAACTTTGCCCTTGCAGCATTGGTACTCGCAACTTTTTCGCCGTGGCATTTAATTTTTTCCCGAATGGCGCATGAGGGAACCATGCTGCCTTCAATTTTCTTATTGCTGATAATGTTGCTTTGGAATAGAAGCAGAGGTAAAATTTTTGAATGGAAGAGCTTACTTCTTCTTGGATTTGTTACCGGCTTTTCTGTAAATGCCTATCAGGCAACAAAACTTACCGGTTTATTGATTGCAATGTTTATTGCAGTTGATATTTTATTTTCTACAAGAATAAAAAAATCATTTCAAAAAATTCCACTGCTGATTTTAGGTGTTACAATTGGTGCGCTGCCGCAAATTCTATTTCTTTTCAATCACCACGATTTGTTTTTTGCAAGAAGTGAGAATGCTTTAATTCCTCACCACTCTGTCATTCTTTTTACTGAAAAAGTTTTTGAAAACATTTTCGCAAACCTTAATCCTGTTTATTTATTTTTCTCTTCGGGCAATGCGAACATCTTTACTGTTGCACGACTGCTTCCTGTAGAAATCATATTTTTTATCTGCGGCATTCTTTTTCTCAAACGTGTTGTTACAACAAAACTTTTTCCTTTCTATTACATTTATATTCTCATCATCATTGTAATTCTCCCTGCTGCAATCACATTAACAAATCCTCACTCATTGCGTGCTTCAGGTTTTTTAATGCTGGCTCCGTTGATTTCGGCAGCGGGCATAATTTTTCTTGTAAGATTTTTCAAGAAAGAAAAAATCAGGCAGAGCATTTTCTTTTTCTTCCTTTCAATAATAATTATTAACGCAAGCATTTTTATTTACAGCTACGCAAATTCTTATTCACTGGGCAACACTTTGCAACAACATGGTTTGGTACTGCTCGCTGAGAAAATAAATGTTGAAGCAAAAGATTGTGAGCAGATTTATATCGAGAACATTGAGAACCAACCTTATATCTATATCACTGCCTTCACCGGAATTACTCCGCAGCAATTTCAGGCAGCAGAAAAAAAAGTAAACACGAATTGGATTTGGGATTACTATTTACAACTTGGCAAATATTATTTTAGAACCAAGGAAGAAATTAATTTAGAAATGAATCAACCCTCCAATCAAAAAAGGTTATTTATTTATTCTAAAAAAAGAAATGATGTGGTTGCGATTGACAGTGTATTGACTGATGAAGTGGGCTGGGTATATTTTTATAAAAAATTGTAAAGGGATGAATAAAAAATTGTGTCCAAGTAATTACGCCGTGTATTCTAAGGCCAAACCAAATTTTTTTCATACTATTTTTTTCAAGCTGCATGAAGATGGATTTGAACATACGGTGATTCTCGTTTTACTACAGCAAATATTCGTGCAACCAATTTATTCTTGACTGCATTCAATGTATACATCCTGTTCTTCCCCTCACTTATTCTTCGATCGTAGTATGCCTTCAATTCTGCATCAAACTGAATGGCAGTTGCAGCAGCCAGAAACAATAAGCTTTTAATTTTTCGATTTGATACCTGATGTACTTGCTTTCCGCTTTTGATACTAGTGCCTGATTGGTGATCGAACGGTGCAATGCCGCAGTAGCAGGCAAATTGCCGCCAAGTTTCAAATTGCGTAAAGCCATCGGTGTATACCAGCATGTAATAGGCAATGATGTCGCCAATGCCTTTGATCGAAGTGATTAAGCGAAACAGTTTGCGCAATTGCGGATCGCTTGTAATGATTGCCTTCAGTGCCGCTTCTATCTTTTCAATTTGCTTGGTTAAGTGAGCAATGGTTTGCTCATAGACGTTGAAGAGCACTTTGTTTTCTCCTACTGTCAACACCCGGTGTTGTTCGCCCTGCGCACTTTTGAGAGCTGCACGGTGAGTTACCAACAAATCACGCTGTGTGAGTAATACATGCATCTTGCGAATTTGCTCTGATGGCATTTTGAATTGTTGTAGTTCTTCACGGCGCAGGTAAGCATAATGTGCAATTTCACGCGCATCTACTTTGTCGGTCTTCCCGCGCTTCAAACCCATCGAACGTTTGATAGCTAAGGGAGATTCTACTGCAAAAAATAGTTTCTGTTCATCAAGAAACAGTATGAGCTGCAGCGAATAAAGACCGGTGTGTTCAAAGCAAAATAAAGTTAGCGAAAGTTCTTTGCCTACTTGCTTTTTTACCCAGGATAATAGTTGCTTAAATCCTGTTCGGTTGTTTTGAACTTTGATGTATGCTCCATTCACATGGCAGATTACATCAAGAGTGTCTTTGGAAACATCGATTCCAATTGCATGTTTGAGTTTCATTAGTTTTGTAGTTTACTGGTTAATTAAAAAGTTGCATTGAACTAAGACCATTAATGGACCTGGAAGTCTATGATTCTAACTGGTTCTTTGCAACGTGTTGTGGAGGGAATGGGGACTAATACACGGCGTAGTTCTCACAAACTATGTCCCACGAAAGTTCACCCCATTCTCTTTCCACAAGTTTGCAAACTTATCAACTCCCCCTGCACCCCCTGGGTAATAATGATAATAATTGAAGTAATTAATTTAGAAGGCAAACCTAATGGTTCCGCGCTCACGCTCAAAAGCTTTGGGCGGAGACACGGCTTTGGGAGAAACAGAATAAAGTTACTGTGAAATTGAAACGGTTGGGTTATGCGCGCAAGGGATAGTAGCGGAAAGCCCACAGCGAAGGGTGAGCACCCCTCCAACTCCCCCTTAAAAAAAAGGGGGAGAGTTGCTGACGCATGAATTCAAATTCAAATGGTGATGTGCGTGAGGGCGAGGACTTGGAGTGGATAGCCCGACCCCTTTGCTGCTTGCCGATAGTAATTTGGAAAATGTTGTGATGCTGAATTAAGCACGGTATTACTGAAATGAACGTGACTGATTGCAAGCAGCATTGGGGATGCGCCCTGATATTTTATTTTTTTTGAGCCCTCCCCCATTTCCAATTTCAACTCCCGCAATCTACATTTGTCGAAAACGAAAACTGTTATGGGAAATAATTTGCTGAAAGGAAAAAAGGGAATCATTAGCGGTGCATTGGATGAAAGTTCGATTGCGTGGAAAGTTGCCTTGCGCTGCCACGAAGAAGGCGCTGCCATCACACTCACCAACGCTCCTATTGCCATGCGCATGGGGAAAATAAATGAACTGGCAACAGCGATTAATGCAGAGATTGTTCCGGCAGATGCAACAAGCACCGATGACATTAAAAAACTTTTTGAGCGCGCTAAAGAAATACATGGCGGCGGCGTTGATTTTGTTTTGCACTCGATTGGCATGAGCCCCAATGTGCGCAAGAATAAACCGTACACCGATTTGAATTACGATTTTTATTTGAAGACGTTAGATATTTCTGCGGCTTCGTTTCACAAGATGATACAGACCGCTTATCAGTTAGATGCTATGAATGAATGGGGAAGCATTGCCGCACTCACTTACATGGCGGCGCAGCGTGTGTTTCCTAATTACAATGACATGGCCGATGCAAAAGCATTGTTGGAATCGGTAGCGCGCAGTTGGGGTTATCATTATGGATTGAAGAAAAAAGTGAGAGTGAATACGATTTCGCAATCACCAACTTATACTACTGCAGGCAGTGGTGTTTCGGGGTTTGATGTGTTTTATAACTACGCCGAGTCGATGTCGCCGCTGGGAAATGCAACGGCTGAAGAGTGCGCAAACTATTGCGTGATGATGTTTAGCGATCTTACAAGAAAAGTTACGATGCAAAATCTTTTTCACGATGGCGGTTACTCCAATATGGGCGTGAGCGGGAAGGTGATGGAGGCGTTTAAGGGGGAAGGAAAAAAAGTTGAATAAAGAATATTGAATATGGAATATAGTATGATGAATTAGAATTTATTGGTGTAATACTTTGATTCATTTATTCTAAATGTTTTGGATTCCATCTCTTACGCTGACTTTGTCACACTGAGTACTTCGATAAACTCAGTACAGGTTTTAACGAAGTGACTAAAAAAAATCATCTTAAATGTTTCGATAAGCTCAACATGACAAAGGCAGTTTAAGAAATAAAAATCATTCGAAAACTTTGTCACACTGAGTACTTCGATAAACTCAGTACAGGTTTTAACGAAGTGCTTATAG
>JAJAYG010000251.1 GCA_026786335.1 Chitinophagales bacterium
CAGCACTGTTACATTCAACGGAACTGTATTTACTTCCACCTCGGGGCTCTTTACTGCAAAAGGAACTTTTACTTTCAAGGGCGGCACATTTAATCATAACAACGGCACAGTCTTCTTCATAAAATCATCAGGTACTAAAGCAACTTTAAAAGGAAGTTAAGCCACAAATCTTCTTACAGTAAATTTCTATAATGTCGAGTTCAATTCGGCCACCGGAACTTCAACCACTTTCAAGATCAGCTATCTCACTTTAGTAGTGAATAATGAAATTAAAATTTCGGGTACAAAAAGTTTATTCATTGATAACACTTCCACTTCTTCGATCACGCTTCTTGGAAATCTGCTATCACAGAATGCTGCTACCGATGGAGGCGGAAGTATTTTAATTACGATCAGCGGATCGGGTAAACAAAAAATTGAAGACAATCAAACCGGCAGCAATTATGGAAGATTGCCTTCTTTAAAAATCAATAAAACAAATGATACGCTTTCGCTTGTAGGCGAATTCGGTTTGGGCACAGGTAAATCATGGGAATATGTAAATGGAAATGTGAATGCGGGAACTTCAAAAGTTTATTGCTTTGGGCAAAACACACTTACAAATTCTTCTTCATTACCCATGAATTTTTATGACATGGAATTTGCGGGAAATGATAATACCATCAACAAGACTGTAACAATCAACCATACTTGCTTTACATCGGGCACAACCGATTGTAAGATTAATGGAGGTGTAACCAGCGGTACACTTGAATTGATTGGAGACCTGCAGTGGAATAATTCTTCTGCAGCAAATTTTGGGAATGTATCATGGAAAATTTCAGGAATTAATATTCAAACTTTTACCGGTTCGGTTACTCCTGTATTTAGTAAAATGGAAATCAATAAGAGTGATAAATATTTCATTCTTAAAAAAGCAATCTCAATTTCAAGTCAACTTACAATGACAAATGGTTTCATTGTTTCAGATTCAATTAATACGGTAACCATTCAAAACGGCGCAACAATTTTAAATGCCTCGGCAACCAGTTTCATAAGGGGTTCAGTAAAAAAGATTGGCAATAGTGCTTTTAAATTTCCTATTGGTGTGGGATGGAAATACAGGCCCATTGAAATTTCGGCACCGGCTTTAGCAACCGATATTTTTACTGCTACGTATTACAGCAGTGCGCAAAATTTTGGAACTAATAAAGATGTATCACTCACTTACCTGAGCGGTTGCGAATACTGGAATCTTGTGCGCACTGCAGGAGCTTCATCTGTGACTGTTCAATTATTATGGGATAACCTAACCTGTGATATTGATACGCTGCCAACACTTCGAATTGCAAAATATAATTCATCAACACTCAAGTGGAACAATACCGGCGGTGTAACTACAACGGGAGATTCTTTGAATGGAAACGTAATTACCAACGCTGCACAAAGTGCATTCGGTTATTTTGTGATTGCAAAAAGTTCTCAGTTACCTGTTGTAAATGAGGGAAACAATATCACTGCATGTGCGGGCACCAGAATTAAACTGGGAGGAAATCCAACTGCAAGCGGAGGCACACCCACTTACAATTATACGTGGACTCCAACTACCAATGTAGATTCTGCCAATGCCGCAAACTCATTTGTTACAGTTTATAGCTCTATGGATTTTGTGGTAACTGTTATTGATAAAGATAATGCAATTGTTAGCGACACCATTCATGTTACAGTAAACTCTTCACCGATTGTAAATGCCGGAGCCGATCGGGTTGTTACCATTGGGGGCAGCACAGTATTAGGCGGAACTCCTGCTGTTACGGGCGGCAACTTGCCCTATACCTACTTGTGGAGTCCTTCAGCATATCTTGTTCAAAATAATATTGAGCATCCTGCAGCAATACCATTTTCAAATATGGCTTATTCCTTACAGGCAACCGATGCAAATGGCTGCACTGGAAATGATATTGTAAATGTGTTATTAAATATTCCATCTCTGGGAAGAGCGGGAATGTTCGGGTTACTGGCTGCTGATTCCATCATTTGCAATAACACAATTCTGGTAAGCACAAAAGTGGGCTCACGAAAATTTATTTCAGAAAATATTCATTCAACTGATACAATTACAATCAATTCAAATTACGATAGTCTGGCAATTGCTGACCTTGATTCTGCAATAATAAAAATAAAATCAATTAATGGAATTGCAATTACCCCTGAGCTGGGAGGCGCTACCCTTTACTCGGGTTTTTACAAAACTGATTTAAAGGCAACAATTAACGGAACACTTACATTAAGTGGTAATGCGCAATCAGTTTTTATTTTCAATTTGAATGATTCATTGGTTATTAGTGATGGAGCTGAAATAAAATTGGATGGCATCAATCGCTCGCAGGTATTATTCAGAGTTGGAAAAGAAATGATCGTGAACGGAAATGTAAATCTTGCTGTAAATATTCTTGCAGAGAAAAACATTATAGGTGGTGCAATCAACAATGCAACACTTATGAGCAAAGGAAAAATAATTATTGAAAGCGGAACCTTCTCACCTTCTGTTTACGAAGCAAAAATTTCTTCAATATCAAGAAACGATGCAGCAGAGTTTTTAGGCTACAGCTCTAGTAACGTATTGCAGCCATCGGGTCAATATCCTTCACATTTATCCGATGCAAATGTTCGGCTTCACTTGCCAACACTCAATGGAAGTGTATTTAGGTTTCCGCAAGGGGGCATCAGCAAAGAATGGAACAGCATTGACGGTTGGTATATTAGTCCTGCAGAATTACTTGATGAGAATTCTGTGCTTTATGCACCTTCTCTTTCATGTATTGATCTGGAATCAAGAAACAAAGAAGATCAGGCAAATTTGCCTGTTGACAGATTGCTTGAACTAAAATATTGCCTGGGTGGCAGTGGAATGAAGTTGCTTTTGCCGTTAAATATTTTCACCAATATTAATTTTCAAAAAAATATTATTCAGCATGCTCTTGATCTTAAAATCAATGTTCCTTATGTAGAATTGGGAAATGAATTTTATTTAAAAAATGCAACCTGCAATACACAACAGCCCGAAGATTATGCTGCAATTGTAAATGAATACCTCAATATGGTTCATAGTAATCCTAATTTCAATGGAATTAAAATTGGTATTGTTGGAAGTTCATGGACAATCAAAGATGATGTTACAGATAATTCGGGTTGCCGAAGAAAAACATGGAATTCAGGAATGCTTCCTCACCTTGCTGGCACCTTGCCGCATGATGCGATTACATTTCATCTCTATCCTGATTGTGGAATTGACAGAACAAAATCACCCAATGTTACTTTGGAAGATATACCCGTAATTTTCAATAAAGCATATTCAGTAATTGATACTTTCGCCAATCACGAGCTAAGTCTGCTCAATAGTTATCCTGATCTTGATGCATGGGTGACAGAATATAATATGAATGAAAAGCTTTTTAAGATTCATGGCTCTTGGACACAATCGCTTTTTTTCTCAATCATTACACTCCGTATGCTTGAATTTGAGAAAATTAAGTTCGCCACATGCCAAACCTTTGTGAATGATGCTACCCGCGGAATGTTGTTCAACAATTCAAAAGGGTATTCCCTCTTTTCTGATTTTGAAAGCATCGATCCAACCTTGTACACCCAACCATGGGCTTATACAGCATCGGGATTATCAATGAAGATGATTGCTGATGCCATGCGCTACAGCACGAATGCAAACATGCTAAACTTTCCCAATGCTCCCAGACTTGAAAATTCAAATTATCCAACAATTTACGGATGGACATTTGATAAAGAACTTGGCGATAAGCAATCAATACTAATTAATTTATCAGCTGAAACACAAGCAATTGACATCACTCATTTATTACCTGCTTCAGCATATGAACAAATCAGTTGTAAAAATCCATTGACTTTTATTACAGGAAAGGTTTGGTGGAATTCGCCTTACAATGGTTATTATAATTCAGTTGAACATAACTACAGTACAAATACCAATGCACCTGCTAATTTCGATTCAGTAAATATTAAAATTCCTGCAAACAAATCTGTGATTTATCTGCCACCTTATTCAATCACCAGGTTGTATGTTCTCAATCAATCATCTGTTTGGTTAAGGCAAACAGATGATAACGTATGTGCAAAAGATGAAAACAGTTTTGATAAAGTTCACTCAAGCACTGCTGTTAATTTATATGCCAGCGGCGGCGCATCTTATCAATGGACCCTGGGTGATGAGGTGAGCAGTCAGCAAAGTTCAATTAGTGTTGGCAATGCTTCGGCACTCGCAAATGGTTCTTTAAAAGTTTTTGACACTGAGGGAAATCTTATTGGTCAAAAAAATAATATTGCGGTTGATGTGTTAACGTTGCCCGCTGTTACAGTTGTTCCAACAACCTTTTCCAATTCTAATTTTGCAAATTCATTTACTGCAACAGCAACCGGCGGAGTAAATTATAACTGGAGCCCGACTATAGGCTTAAGCAGTGTAACGGGTAATACCGTAACTATAGTTCCGCCAGCAACCAAAACATATCAGGTGATAGGTATAGCAGACAATGGATGTGCAAAAATTGCAAAAGTGGTTGCCAACATTTCACCTTCTGTTTCTATTAAATCTTCTAATGGAACAATGAAAAATTCTTTGTCGCCTCCAACTCTAACCATTTGCAATGGGGAGCCGATAACCTTATATGCCGATGGAAGTGCTGATGATTACCAATGGTCCTCATCGGATGGAAGCATCAGCAGCACCGGGCCTTCTGTAACTTTTATTGCAGTGCAGCAAATGCTCGTTACATTAACCTCAACAGATAATGTAAAACAAAAAACATCGCACTCGACTTTATTAATTAACCTTTCTCCAGATGTTGCAATAAAATGGCTCGATCAATACACCTGCCCTAAAACTTTTATTACTCTCAAATCAACAATGCCGGGCTATAGCACAACCTTTAGCTGGGATGATGGAAAACCTGAAACACTTCTTTATGATTCCAAAGATTCACTGATTCCTATAGCTGAAAATTCGCCTGATACC
>JAJAYG010000252.1 GCA_026786335.1 Chitinophagales bacterium
TGAGATTGTAAATTAATTTTTTCTTCTATTAAAATCTGTAAATACAAAAGCAAAAATGAAGGTTATGAAAAAACTCTATTCACTTTTCATTCTTATTTGCGTGAGTACCACTCTCGTTTTCTCGCAAACACCTGATTGGAGCACTTCGGTGGCAAAAATCTTTTATGATAATTGCACAAACTGCCATCACGATGGTGGCATTGCACCATTTTCATTAATTGAGTATGCACCTGCTGTAGATAATGCGCTAAACATACAGAGTTTTGTTAACGCTAAAAAGATGCCTCCTTGGCCGGCCGACCCAAACTATACTCACTTTAAAGATGAACAGGTATTGAGTGACTATGAAATAAATACCATTAACGATTGGGTAAATAACGGAACACCTCCAGGTGATTTTAGTCTTGCTCCCATACCTCCTGTTTACAATGGATTAGCGGTGATGGTGAATCCGGATGATACGATCTTTCTGCCTCACTTTCCTCTTGGAACAGATTCTGACGTTCACCGCACTTTTGTAATGCATTCGGGTTACACTGAAGCAAAGTATCTTAATCAAATTGAATTTGTTCCGGGAGCACCAAGTGTTGATCATCATGCAATTTTTTATCGTGATACCACCGATGTTTCATACCAGGCAGATCTTGCAGAACCAGGGCCCGGATTTACCGGTTCTGCCGGTGGTGCTACCAATTTGATTGTGTTTGCAGGTTGGAATCCCGGAAGAGCGGTGATTTCATTACCTCCATTTATGGGATTCCGAATTCCTGATAGTTCTGATTATGTTGTAGCAATGCATTATGTTGGTGGTGATGGCGTTACAGATAGTTCATACATGAACTTAAAATATTGCCCCGTACCGGTTAATCAAATTCGCCCCATCGTTGCCGACCGTTTAATAAATTGGAATTACCCATCGCTTATTGATGGTCCACTTTTAATACCCGCCAATACAACTAAAACTTTTCATGCACAATCTGATACTTTTTCTTATTCTCGTTCTTTAATCGGGTTTGGACCACACAGTCACCTCGTTGCAAAAACATGGATTCTTGTAATGATTTCTGCTGAGGGTGATACAACAAAATTGCTTTCTATTCCACAATGGGATTTCAATTGGCAGATGAGTTACTTCCTCACGAAAGTAATAAAGGTGCCTCCCGGATCGAGATACTATGCTACCGTTACTTATGACAATACTACTAACAACCCTAACAATCCTAGTAATCCACCTAAAGATGTAAAAGCGGGTACGGGCACAAAAGATGAAATGCTTGCTGTAACTTTTTGGACAATGGACTATCTCGAGGGTGATGAAGATATTATTATGGATAGTGCTTATTACACGCCGATTGATAATGTTTTTGATCCTGCATCTATGCCACTTAAGGTGTTTCCCAATCCAAGTGGTGAAAATTTTGGGTTCGATACTTTTTTACCCGAACATAATGTTATTTGGATGCTTACTGATGAGAATGGAATTGTTGTAAAATCTGCAGCAGAAAATAATATTGCCAAAGGAGCATATAACCAGCAAGTTTCAATAAAAAATTTAGCGAATGGCGTTTACTTTCTTACGCTTCAATCGGGTAACCAAAAATCGGTTCGCAAAATAGTGGTTGCTCATTAGTAATCGCTCATTTTTCAATTAAAAAAAGCGCCCCAAAATTATTTCGGGGCGCTTATATTATGGCTTTTAAAATGAAATATATTGAACTGTTGATCTGTATTATTTATTCAAAAATACAGGTTTAAATGTGAGCATTGCATAAAACCAATAACCTGTTTTAGTTGGGCTGCCCAGCTGTGAGATGGTGGCACTCTTCACAAATTCCATTGAGCGGGTTGGAAAGAACATACAGAAACCGGTGTTAAGGTTTACCATTTTGGTAATATCTTTTATCAAAATTAAATCAACCTCAGAACCCAATGGTTTTGCCAATGCAGTTCCCGGATTCTCAACATCCTCCACTTGATTTTGTAATGCGAAATAGTGGTATTCCAAATTCATTCCCCAGCCTTTATAATCATACTTTGCATTTAAGTAAGCATCAACCAAACCACCATTTCTGGTATCTGCAGGCAGGTTAAAGAAGATATCAATCTTGCCATAGAATTTATGTGTTGCACCAAATTGTGGGTTAAACATTCTGGTAACATCTGTTTCGGTACTGTCAAGTGCATCTGAGCCGCTTAGATAATCAATACCTACACCCACCTGAAAATTTTTAATGGGCGAAATCCATGGGTTCACTGAGAAAAAATATGCCTTTACTGTTTGAAATGAATCAGGGATAATAAATCCACTCTGATTATATTCTCTTGTTTTCCCACTCTGTCCATACGCTTCTAAATTAAGTCCCCATTGTTGATGATCATAGCTGGCATTTATTCCATACGTCCAGCGCATGTTTACACCATTGGTATCCGGAGTTTGCCAACCATCACCAAGTGCAATGGCTGATAGGCTGTATTTGTAATTGCTATCAACCTTCGATTTATTGACCCACAAAAAATCAAGGGTTTTAGGATTTGCAAGGTTGTAATAAGTATTGTAGAAATTGTTTACCGCTTGGTTAAATGAAACCGCAGCATCAACTTTCCATCCGCCATTCAAAGCAAGTTTTAATAGCATTGCATCAAAAGCACGACCTTGTTGAATCCACAAACCATCGGTAAGCAATCGCTTGTTATCATAAATAAATTCCTGCCTTCCGGCTTTAAAACTAATGTGCTTGTTAAAGTAATACTGACCCCAAGCTTGTTGTACACCTGTTGAAGGCACATCGGTGGCAATAATCTGATCGCCCCACAACCTCGCATCCTGCAAACTAATATATGCGTTAACTTTTTCGCTATTAAAGCCTGCATTAAGCCGGGTACGTTGTGAGATAAGAACCTGCGGTTCGTTAATGGTATCGGGTGGGGTTTTGTAACCATACTGTACTTCGAAACGGGGCCGAATTTCGCCCGAGACAAAACCGGTTTGCGCATTTGATATGGTTGTAATTAAAAGAAGCAGCAGAATTGAAAGAAAGAAAATTTGTTTCATAGAATAGTTTTTTAAAATGCTTGCGACAAATATAGTTGGTGGTTTACATTTTATTTGCAACCACTTATTGACTTTGAAAATTGTGATTGTACTAAAACACAACAACGTTTATAACTGTTTCAGTAATTCGGTAAAGAGTTTTGTAAGATGCACTTCGGCTTTTGCAGCAACAGCAATTATCTCTTCAATATTTATGGGCTTTAAATTATCTGGATCACATTCATCTGTAATTACAGAAACCGCAGCAACCTGTAATTGCATTTGATTGGCAACAATTACTTCGGGCACAGTTGACATTCCAACAGCATCAGCGCCAATCATTCTTAAGAA
>JAJAYG010000253.1 GCA_026786335.1 Chitinophagales bacterium
ATTGTAGGTGGTGGAATGGCCGGTCTCATGTGCGCTCATGAATTTGTACTTGCAGGTAAAAAAGTGGTAATAATCGAAAAAGATTTTTGTGGTGCAGGAGCAAGCGGCAAAAGCTCTGGTTTTATTTCGCCCGATTCAGAACTTGAATTGTCAGATCTTATTTCCAATTACGGAAAAGATGATGCGAAAACTCTCTGGACTTTTGTTTGTGACGGAGTATCACTGATCAAAAACACAATTGAGCAGTACCATCTTCAATGTGATTTTCAGGTTCAGGATGCGTGTTACATCGCAACCAATAAAGGAGGAATAAAAAATATTGTTGCAGAGCATGATGCTCGGGAATCACTCGGTTATGATAGCACATTTTATAAACAAAACAATTTGAATAATGTGCTTGGTTCAGATTCTTTTCATGGTGGAGTACGCTATCCTGATACATTTGGCATTGATGGGTTTCACTATTGCCATCATTTTGCAAACCAGCTGGAACAAATGGGGGTTCGCATATTCGAACAATCACCTGTAACCGAAGTGGGGCATCAGTATGTTAAAGCCGGTGCCTATACTGCCAGTGCCAAAGTGATTGTGTTATGCGCCGACTATTTTCTTCCTCAATTGGGATTTCTGTGGTATCAACTTTTTCAGATGCAAACTTTTCTTGCCATATCAAAACCACTTAGCGAGGAGCAGGTAAAGAAAATATTTCCTGAAAAAAGAATGATGGTATGGGATTCAAAACTCATTTATAACTACTTCCGGATTACCGGTGATAACCGGTTGCTGCTTGGCGGTGCAAACTTGTGGTACACCTACACAAGAAAGGAAAACCATGATCCCGAACAATCAATAAAACGTCTTGATAAATTCTTCAGTAAAAAATTTCCGAAAATAAAAATTGAGTGGGAATTCTTATGGCCCGGTATGGTGGGCGTATCGAAAGATGTATTACCTGTTGCAGGGCAGAGCAAAGATGAATCTTCCCATTATTACATTGCTGCAGCAGCAGGATTGCCTTGGGCTGCAGCGCTTGGCAAATACGTGGCAGAGAAAATATTGAAACCTCATGCGCATCCTTTGGATAAGTATTTTTCGCCTTACCGTAAATTTCCGGTTAGCAAAAGAGTTGAGAAGATTATTGGTAAGCCGCTTTCATTTCTTCTTTCCCACTTTATCATAAAATATTTTGGGAAGATTTATTAGGAGGAAATTTATCCGGTAATTTCTTTATGCAATTAGCATTATCCCGATTGCAATCAAACCAATCATAATTCCGGCAAGATTTGCTATAGAAAGCTTTTCCTTGAAAAGAAGGAAAGCACTTACCGCAGACAGAACTACAATACCCATGTTGTTAATCGGAATTATTACAGAGCTATTCCATTCAGGAATGTTGAGTGCCTTCATTAAAAAGAGCAATGAAAAATAATTTGGAACTCCTAAAACAATTCCGGCAATTACCGCTTTAATTGGAATCGGTTTTTTTAATGCAATACTTTGATACAGCATTACAATAATTCCTGCAAGTGCGGCAAAAGCAAAAATTGAAATGTTAAAATTTTCGAACTCACTTGAGAGCATGAGCTTTCTGGTTCCATAGTTTACCAGTGTATCATTTAAACCGCTTCCTATAAAAATTATAAATGCCAGCAGCAATCCTTTAAAATCAATGTGACTTTCTCCGGGTGCTGCATGAAGGGATGAAAAATATACTGCAACAAACCCCAGTAGCAGTGCAATAATTTTGAGGAAAGAAAAAGATTCATTGTATAAAATAATTGCTGCCGTTACCGGAATCACCATTGAAAGTTTGCTTGCAACAGAAGTAACTGTAATACCGATATTGCTTGCAACATATCCCATTAAGTTAAAAATCAGGAAGAAGCAGCACCCGAGAATTACTGCAACCGGGAACCATGGTGTTTCTATAATCAAAGAAACATCGGGAACTTGTTTTGAATAAACGATTCCGGTGATTACACAGGTGACATAATTAAAAACGATTGCCTGCAAATTATTGACTCCAAACTTTTGAAAGTATTTGAAGCAAATAACCAGATAGGTTGAAAGAATAATGCAAAGCGGAAGCGCAATCACTGATTGTTTTTAAGTATGATTAATTGATCAGTCAATATTTTCTCTGAGTAAATTTGTATTCCATTTATTTGAGGAGCACTGATTCCATTTTCAATATGCCGAGCGGCTTTAAAAATTCTTGCTTCATCCCATAATCCTTCTTTTATAAATGATTCAAGAAGCATTGCACCGCCTTCTACTATTACTGATTGAATTTTCCTTTCATAAAGTATGGAAAGCATATTATGTAAAGCACTATTTCCAAAGTTCATTTGAACAAATTCAAGATTAGTTTCATTTTCTTTATTCTTTTCGGTAAAAACAATTGATGGAATTGTGTGATCAAATAAATTTAAAGAGGAAGGGAGTTCAAGATTTTTATCAAGAACAATTCTTAATGGATTTTTTTTGCCATGAATTTTTGAATCGAGTTTGGGATTATCAAATAGCGCAGTGTTTTTGCCCACCATAATTGCAGTTTCTTCACTGCGCCATTCATGCATCAATTTTCTTGAATAGTCATTGCTGATGTTCATTCGTGATCTATTTTGCGGAGCTAAAAATCCATCAGATGTTTGTGCCCACTTTAGAATCACGTAAGGTCTCTTTTTTTCATAAAAAGTAAAGAAGCGTTTGTTCAATTCTTGTGATTCTTTTTCAAGAATGCCAATTTGTAATTCACAATCAGCAAGTCTTAATTTTTCGATTCCTCTTCCTGAAACAAGCGGGTTAGGGTCAGCACATCCAATCACTGCTCTCGGAATTTTCTTTTCAATAATCAAATCAGCACAAGGTGGAGTTTTGCCAAAATGGGAGCAGGGTTCAAGATTTACATACAAAGTTGATTGCTGTAATAG
>JAJAYG010000254.1 GCA_026786335.1 Chitinophagales bacterium
ACCATTGGCTGATCGGATACTAACAATAATGCGCCGGCAGGAATTTTATTGGCAAAAGCAACGGTGAATATGGTTGCCGTTTCCATATCTATTGCCATTGCTCTTAGTGTTCTTAAATAATCTTTAAACTTTTCATCGTGTTCCCACACTCTGCGGTTGGTGGTGTAAACTGTGCCCGTCCAATAATCATTTTTATAATCGCGGATGGTGGTTGAAATTGCTTTTTGTAATGCAAAAGAAGGAAGTGCAGGAACCTCGGGCGGAAAATAATCATTCGATGTTCCCTCTCCTCTTATTGCTGCAATGGGTAATATGAGATCGCCTAATTTATTTTTCTTTTTCAGTCCGCCGCATTTTCCCAAAAACAAAACAGCTTTAGGTTCAAGAGAAGATAGCAGATCGATCACAGTCGCTGCATTGGCACTGCCCATTCCAAAGTTGATGATGGTTATTCCGTTTGCAGTGGCGCTTAACATGTTTCGCTCTCTGCCATTCACTTTCACTTTATTCCATTTTGCAAACATTTCTACGTACTCGCTGAAGTTCACAAGCAGAATGTATTCACCAAAATCTTTTTGTGAAATCCCGGTGTAGCGCGGTAGCCAATTGTCGACAATTTCTTTCTTAGTAATCATAGCTGCATCTTTGGTCAAAAATAGAAAACGTTTGGGGTTTTAGTTTTAAAGTTGTGCGCAGGTAAAATGAAAATCACTTTTGACAAATACGATTTCAGAATAAAAGAAGTAGAAGATCAGAAATTTATTTTTGATGTGATCCGCAAAAAATTTGTTGCGCTTGCTCCGGAAGAATGGGTGCGGCAACACTGGATTCATTATTTGATTCACCACCAAAAATATCCGCGATCACGAATAGCTGCTGAAATGAAAATCAAACTCAACGGTTTAACCAAGCGCTGCGATCTTGTGGTGTTCGACAAAAGTGGAAATCCATTTTTGATTGTTGAATGCAAAGCACCTGAGATAAAAATTACACAGAAAACTTTTGATCAAATTGCCCGCTACAATCTTACACTCAATGTAAAATATCTTGTGGTGAGTAATGGAAATAAACATTTCTGCTGTGCAATTGATGCGGTTGAAATGAAGTATGAGTTTTTGGATGAACTTCCAAGCATTTTAAATTGATAGTGCACTTTATATTTTTTACCCCCTCCATCTCCCCCTGCAAAAGAGCGGGAGAGATCGCGCAATTAAATTTTGCTGATAAACTCTTGCAACAAAATCATTGATAAAAATCAGGCGCGATTAAAATTAAGTGCTGTTCCTTTGCCGTTGATATGATATTGAAAAAAGAAAGTCACCTGTATTCGTTTTTGTTTATGAAGTGCCCCCATTGCCACCACGGCAATATGTTTAACACACCAAACCCCTACAACTTAAAACACCTTGCAAACATGCCAGAGCATTGCCCGGTTTGCAATCAAAACTATTTTCCCGAAGTAGGTTTTTACTGGGGAGCTATGTATGTTTCTTATTTTCTTACAGTGGGATTCTCAGCAATTAATGTTGTGCTTATTGGTTTGCTCTTTGGCTGGAATCTTTGGTATTTAGTTTTTGGAAATGCCGCAATACTGCTGCTGAGCAACCCCATCTTTTACCGCTATGCAAGAGTATTGTGGCTGCAGTTGAATACGCATTTTAGTAAGGAGGAGTTTGATAAGGCGAAGGTGCTTACACCGTAATGATTGTAGATTTCATTTACCAACGGAGATTTTCAATCCCATAAAGAATTTTCGGTCAACAAATACATGAGCTGTGACTATTACTTACCTTTTTTTTGAAAATAATAAGATCGGTTACTGGTGGAGAGTTGTATAGATTGCCGGGAAGAAACAAGCTCCCATGCATTTCGGTACATGTAATTCAATGCATCAACATCAGAGTTAATCGGTTTGCGGCTACTGCTTGCATCGGTAATATAAAAATCTATTTTGGTTTGATTGGGCTGCCCGTAATCAACATATACCACAGGGTTATTAAAAGCATCACCCGCTTTTGATCCTTTTCTGTTCATAGAATTTTCCGTTACGTTCTTTAGTGAAATCGAACACTCTATATTTTGCTTTGCGATTTCCATTTGCTTGCTCAATAATTCCATTCTATAAGGTGTCTTCGATTCTTCTACAGATGCTCCGCGCTCTTCGCATCTTTCAAGTGTGTGCGGATAAATAATAATTTTCACAGGCTAAATGTAAATAACAGCATAGAAAAAAACATATTGAGAGTGAAATGAATTTATGATAAGATTCAGATAGTGCTTACTATAACAGCTGTATTCCTAATGAAAAAAAAATGCCTCTAAATTTCAGAGGCATATTATTTTAATGTTTGTAAAAGCTACGCTGCTACGCTTTTTACTTTGCGCACTTTATCATCGGGCACTAAAGCAAGATCGAGTACTTCAAGCATGTTGTTTACGTAATGGAAGCTGATGCCTTTAATAAATTCAGTATTTATTTCCAGCACATCTTTTTCATTCATCTTGCACAAAACAATTTCTTTCATGCCGGCTCTTTTGGCTGCAAGAATTTTTTCTTTGATTCCGCCTACGGGTAAAACTTTTCCGCGCAAAGTAATTTCACCCGTCATGGCTAAAAACTTTTTCACTTTTCTACCACTGAAAACAGAAGCCAGTGCAGTGAGCATCGTTACACCTGCTGATGGGCCGTCTTTAGGGATAGCACCTTCGGGAACGTGAATGTGAATGTCCTTCTTGTCCATCTCTTCTACTTTAATTCCAACATCGTCAGCATGCGCTTTCAAAAATGTATATGCAGTTGAAGCCGACTCCTTCATTACATCACCTAAATTACCAGTGAGTTTTAGTTGTCCTTTTCCTTTGGTGAGCATTGATTCAATGTAGAGGATTTCACCTCCAACCGATGTCCACGCCAAACCAACTGCAACACCTGCAGGGTTTTCTTCCTGATACATTTCAGAATCAAAACGCTTGATGCCTAACATTTTTATTACATCATCAGTTGTAAGTTCTGTATTTCTTTTTTCATTCATTGCAACCAGTTTTGCAACGCTGCGCATTACTGCGGCTAGTTTACGATCCAAATCACGCACGCCTGATTCACGGGTGTAGTCTTCAATTATTTTTTGAATCACAGCATTGCTGATCTGCACGTGCTTTGGTTTTAAGCCATGCGCTTCTAATTGTTTTGGTACCAAATGTTTCTTTGCGATCTCAATTTTTTCTTCCACGCTGTAACCACTCATTTCAATAACCTCCATTCGATCGCGCAATGCGGGTTGAATAGTAGAGAGTGAATTAGCTGTGGCAATGAATAATGTTTTTGAAAGATCGTATTCGAGTTCGAGGTAATTATCGAAGAAAGCATTGTTTTGTTCGGGATCTAAAACTTCGAGTAAAGCTGATGAAGGATCGCCACGAAAATCGGTTCCTACTTTATCAATTTCATCCAATACAAAAACAGGGTTCGATGATTGTGCTTTTTTTATGGATTGAATAATTCTTCCCGGCATTGCACCAATGTATGTTTTGCGATGACCACGAACTTCAGCTTCATCATGCAAACCACCTAATGACATGCGTACATATTTTCTGTTTAGTGCTTTGGCGACAGATTTTCCTAATGAAGTTTTTCCAACACCGGGTGCGCCTACGAAGCAAAGAATAGGTGATTTAAGATCGCCTTTTAATTTCAACACTGCGAGGTATTCGAGAATGCGGTCTTTAACTTTATCGAGACCATAATGATCTTCATATAAAATTTTCTTTGCACGCTTGAGATCAAATTTGTCTTTTGTAAAAACTCCCCATGGTAATTCGAGAAGCACTTCCAAATAATTTAAAGTAACTCCATACTCTGGCGACATTTGATTTGTGCGCTCGAGTTTGCTAAGTTCTTTTTCAAAATGATCAGCAACTGGCTTAGTCCATTTTTTCTTACTTGCTTTTTCGCGCAGAGATTTTACTTCCTTCTCCGAAGAATTGGATTGCCCTAATTCTTCCTGTATGGTTTTTAATTGCTGCTGAAGGAAATAATCTTTCTGCTGCTTCTCAATATCGGTTCTCACTTTCGACTGAATTTTATTTTTCAGCTCGAGCATTTGAATTTCTGCTTCTAAATGTTGAAGCACCATTTGAG
>JAJAYG010000255.1 GCA_026786335.1 Chitinophagales bacterium
AAAATAAAAACTATGGCAAGTGTTGCAATCATTTACAGAAAAGACAAGCTTAATAAAAACAATGAAGCTCCTATTCATTTAAGAATTATTAAGGACAGAAAAATTAATTATGTGACCACTGGAATTATGATTCCCGAAAAATTTTGGGATGAAAAAGCAAACCGCATAAGAGGTAAATTCCCGGGGAGTAATAGAATGAATTCATTTATCGCAAACAAGTTTGCAGAATTGCAGGATCAAGTTTTTGAGCATGAAACAAATTCAAAGTCTTTAACCACTCGCCAACTCAAAGAAAATATCTATGGAAAAAAGCCAACTGATTTTTTCGCATTTGCAGATGAAATTGTTGGGAAATATTCTCACGGTGGAAGCTATGCCACTTATGCAAAGAACCGCTCCATCATTGCAAAATTGAAAGAATTCAACTATGGAAAAAGTTTGATGTTTCAAGATATCACACTTTCCTTTCTAACAAAGTATGAAGCGTATCTGCGTGACACACTCGGAAATAAAGTAAATACCATTCACCGGGATATGAAGTTCATCAGACAGCTATTTAATGCCGCATACCGGCATGATTTGATTGAACACAATCAAAACCCATTTTTAAAATACCAAATCAGGCTTGAGAAAACACAACGCATCTATTTGACCGAAGAAGAACTTCAAGCAATTGAAAATTTTAAGGCTGTGAAAGGAAGTAAGATGGAATTGCATAAAAACATGTTTGTGTTTGCATCCTATGCAGGTGGGTTGCGCGTATCTGATGTATTGCAATTGAAATGGAAAAACTTTGACGGAACCTACATTCACTTTTCAATTAAGAAAACAAATCAGCAATTATCTGTCAAAGTTCCTAATGCTGCAATTGAGATAATGAAGTTGTACAAAACGAAAAAATCCTTACCCAATCATTTTGTTTTTCCAATTCTTCCTACTGATTTGGATCTTGAAAATAATCGTGAAGTGCATTATCAAATTTCCAAGGCCAATGCATACATCAATAAAAATCTCAAAGTGATCGCCGAAAAAACCGGCCTCGATAAACACCTCAGCTTCCACATCAGCCGCCACACCTGGGCAACCCGCGCACTACGAAAAGGCATAAGTATCGATAAGGTTTCAAAAATCATGGGACATGCAGCCATCCGCGAAACCCAAATTTATGCGAAGATCGTGAGCACCGAATTAGATAATGCAATGGACCTATTTAATCTCTAATTCTTATGAAGAACTTCATCAAAAACCAAAACAGTATACTCTAAGTATACCCTTGTATACCGCGGTATACAAGGGTATACAGCAGTATACACATGTATACTCTTTCAAACATTTTTATTTCTGAACCTTAAATTAAATACCATGAATTCAATTTCAAAACGCCGTCCAACAACCGACCACATTACTTGTCGGCTTCCGATCACGCTTAAAAAGAAATTAGAAGCACTTGCAATAAAGAAGAACAGTAATCTAAATCAACTTATTAAATCAGCTGTTGAAGATTTCGTTGAAATGAAATATGAAAAGAAAATCAATGAAGTCAAAGAAGAACAGCAACTATTGCAAAATCAATTTGTGAGAGAAAAGAATATAAATATCGACTTACAAAAACAAATTAGTCAAGTGTTAGCATTGCTTAAGGAAGCCAAACTCGCAGTTAAGAATCTTGAAGAAAGTAAAATCATTTTAGAGAAGACTCTTCAAACAAATTCAACGCAAATCATAGAACTTAAAGCAAACTTTGATAAGTCGCAATCTGATTTAATTAAAGTACTGATATTCCCGACAATATGATTGCTGTTCCTTTGACGAACATCACTCCGGGAAATTATTTTGTGAATGTTACGCTGCATCGAACCGATGGATCGCAAGCTGTTATTGAATTGAAGCTTTAGCTTTTTATTCAAGAATATTTACTTATTAATTTCAGTTCAATAAAATTTCTCACCCACTAAAATTTTAATTGTATGAAAAACTTTTTCTCTCCTCAAACATTTTTCTTCGCAATCATTTTTACAATTGCTTTCTTATCAGTGCAAGCGCAAACACAATATTATTGGAATCCAGCCGGAAGCTCAACAAGTGCAAAAGATAAAAACAACTGGCGTGTTGGATCGTGTTCGGCAGCAACAAAAGCTTTCCCATCAACTGGTGGCGTTGCAAATTTTAGTAATTGCGCTACTACTAATTGTACAATTGATACAACATTTTCAGTAAGTAATATTGCAGTTACCAGTGGATATTCAGGCACAATTACACAGAGTGGCAGCAATGTAGTCACTTGCCATAAAGGGAGTTTCAAGGGCGGAACCTTTACCGGAAGCAGTGCCGCAATCACTTGTGATTCATCGCTAACAATTGATGGCACTGCATTTACGAGTACATCAGGAACGTTAACTACCGCGGAGTTCACTTACAAATCGGGAACCTTTACTCATAATAGCGGCTCAGTTATTTTCAAAAAAGGATCGACCAGCATTACAACCTTAAGCAGCACTTCTAATTCGGTTAGTGTTACTTTTTACAATGCAGAATTTTCTTCTTCAATTGCAAATACAGTTTTCAATGTAAAGAACATCAACATCATTTTATCGCACACGATGAAAATAAGTGGTTCGAATGATTTGTTTCTCAATTCAAATACTTCTTCTAAAATCGAAGTGCAGGGAGATTTAACAATTACAAATGGTTCAACAACGAGTGGCGGAACATGCTTACTAAATTTTGATGGAACAGGAACTCAAAATCTTACAGGTACTACAGGTGGTTCAGGTACAGGAAAGTTATGCAACATGAAAGTAAATAAATCATCAGGCACTCTCAATTACAGCAACAACATTACGCTTGGTGGCAGTTGTCAGTTTGAATATACTGCGGGTACAATTAATCCCGGGACATCTATGTTCAATTGCTACTACAATAATATTTTAAAGAAAACTTCTAATGGTGAATGGGATTTTAATAATCTGAACATGATGGGAACAGGTGGCAGAGACAGCATGATTGGAACCATTACCGTGTTAGGAAATTTTTCTACCTCACACACTGGTGATTGAATCATCACCCGCGATACCATTGATGTAAAAGGAAATGTTGACTGGCAAAATACAGGAACAACAAATTTCGGGAACGTTACTTATAAATTATCCGGCGGTGCATCGCAAACTTTTTCTGCGGCAGTTGAGCCGCAGTTAAAAAATCTCATCATTAATAAATCGGCAAATGCAGTAACTTTACAACACGCACTTTCCATCACAAACAATTTGAATCTTGTGAGTAAAAATTTGATTACTGATACCACAAATATTTTGACACTAAAAAGTGGTGCAACAGTTTCAAGCGTTTCATCATCAAGTTTTGTAAGCGGACCAATTAAGAAAATCGGGAACAGTACATTTACTTTTCCGGTAGGGAAAGGAAGTGTTTACAAACCAATTGCTATTACAGCACCTTCATCTTCAAGCGATGCTTTCACTGCTCAATATTTTAACTCGCAACAATCTCATGGCAGTAATAAAGATTCTATAACTTACCTGAGTGCTTGTGAATATTGGAATGTGAAACGCACTGCAGGAAGCAGCAATATAAAGATTACTTT
>JAJAYG010000256.1 GCA_026786335.1 Chitinophagales bacterium
AGAAGATATAGTATGAGTTTTTAAAGTTGTTTCAAATAAAAATTGAATGAGTGATCATGAGTGGTACAAAGTTTTTGAAACACAGAAGATGCATGAAGCATTGATGGTGCAATCAATTTTAAAAGAGCATGAGATTGAATCAGTAATTTATAATCAGCAGGATTCTGTTTACATAACTTTAGGCGCAGTGAGTGTGATGGTAAAAGTGGAAGACGGTTTTGAAGCAATGAATATTATTGAAAAGGAAATTTTGTAACAAGTTAATGTTTCAAGTTGCAGTGAAAGAAAAGGTTATAGAAAATTGCGATCACATTATTCAAAGGATGAAATGATTCTGATTGATTATAAAATAATTTAATCCACGCTAAACCGCCGTCAGGGTTGAAAAAACCACTGACGGGGTTACGTAGCACCATGAAAGACCTACCCAAAAGATCAGTTACCGCCATCATTTTCGCTGCAGTAATGCTCGGCGGAATTCTCTGGAACCGGCTTTCATTTTCAATTCTCTTACTCATTATTCAAACCGGTTGCTTGTATGAATACCTGATGCTGGTAAAAAAATTTCAGAGCTATACCGAGTTGAAAGCAAAGATTGCTTTTGTTGTTACCATGATTGCTGCAAGCGCTGTTTTTATTGTAATGGTAATTGATCAAACAGACAATTTAAGTTTAGTGTATTTGATTTTTACTGTGCCAATATTTTTTCTTCTGCTTGGAATAGAATTGTTTTATCAATCAGAAAAACCTTTGATTAACGGCTTGCTGAATGCATGTGCAATCATTTACATTTCAGTACCCATTATTTGCTTTTATCAATTGGCCGATCAGGAATTTTTTGGGAAAGCAGAATCATGGATCAATCATTATGCAGTTGTTCCACTCGGAATAATATTACTCATTTGGGCAAATGATACGTTTGCCTATTTCGCAGGCTCACTATTTGGAAAACACAAAATGCTCCCTGCTGTTTCACCCAAAAAATCGTGGGAAGGTTTTGCAAGCGGATTGGTTTTCGCTCTCATTGCAGCGTGGTTGCTTTCAAATAAATTTCCGCAACTCGAAATGCTGCAATGGTTAATTGTTGCTTTGATTGTTGTTGTGTTTGGCACCATGGGCGATTTTTTCGAAAGCATGATCAAGCGGCATGCGGGCGTAAAAGATTCAGGAAGTTTAATGCCCGGGCATGGCGGCTTTCTCGATCGCTTTGATGCACTTATTTTTTGTTTGCCTTTTGTAACTATTTATTTAATGATGTCTTCTTAAAATTAAAACTGAATGCGCATACATAAGGAAGGAATGGCCACGCTGATATTAGTTGGTGCAGTTTTATTGCTATTGAATTTTCTGTTTTACAAATTCATTCCATTCAACATCATTGTGATTTTACTTGCAATTATTTCAATTGGATTTTATTTGTTCATCATTTCGTTTTTCAGAAATCCCAAACGAAATACTGTTATCAATACCGGTGAAGTTATTTCACCCTGCGATGGAAAAGTGGTGGTGATTGAAGAAACAGAAGAGACAGAATATTTTAAAGAGAAAAGAATTCAGGTTTCCATTTTTATGTCGCCGCTCAATGTGCATGTAAACTATAATCCCATTAGCGGAATGGTAAAGTTTGTTCAATACCATCCCGGAAAACATTTGGTGGCATGGCATCCAAAATCATCAACCGACAATGAGCGCAGTACCGTTGTAATTGCTGATGGTGGCAATGAAATTCTGGTGCGGCAAATTGCCGGAGCAGTTGCCCGAAGAATTGTTACCTACTCAAAAGTTGGTGCGCAGGTGACTGCAGGAAATGAATTCGGCTTTATAAAATTCGGTTCGCGTGTTGATTTATTTTTTCCTGTTAACGCAAAAATTTTTGTGGAATTAAATGCTACCATAAAAGGTGGCGAAACAGTTGTTGGAAAACTTATATCATAGTATATTTGCTTCAGATGTCTTTTTTACTTCTTCAAGATTTTTTTACGTTCAATTATCGCGGAAATATTTTTGAGGACAAGCATTGAAAAATTTTATCAAATAAAAAATTAAGATTATGAGATGGATCGGCAGAAGAGGAAGTTCTAATGTGGAAGATCGTCGCGGGCTTTCAGGCGGTAGCTTGATAACCGGTGGTGGAGTTATTGGAGTAATATTTCTTGTAGTACAATTCTTTTTAAGCGGAGATCCTACTGCACTGCAACAGCAAATTCAGCAAACAGGCCAATCACCAATGAGTGCCAATGAGCAAGCTGCTGATGATTCGATGGCGCAATTTGTTTCTGTGATACTCGCAGATTGTGAAGATGTTTGGATTCAGATTTTTAAAGAGCAGGGTAAAACTTATCAGGTTCCAAAACTTGTTTTGTTTCGCGAAGCAACGGAATCAGGATGTGGTTATTCCAGCGCAGCAACGGGACCATTTTATTGTCCCGATGATAATAAGGTCTATATTGATTTATCTTTTTTTCAGGAAATGCGTGATCGCTTTCACGTAGCAGGGGATTTTCCGATGGCGTATGTGATAGCGCATGAAGTAGGTCATCATGTTCAATTCCTGATGGGAACATTCGACAGAGTATCCCGTCTTCAGCAGCAATCAAGTGAGTCGGCAAATAAATATTCGGTAGCAATTGAATTGCAGGCAGATTTTTACGCCGGTGTTTGGGCGCATTATGTTGATCAGAATAAACACGTACTTGATAACGGCGATATTGAAGAAGCACTGAATGCTGCCAACGCAATTGGCGACGACCGGTTGCAAAAAGAATCACAAGGTCGCGTACAGCCGGATGCATTTACTCACGGAACATCACAGCAGAGGATGTATTGGTTTAAGC
>JAJAYG010000257.1 GCA_026786335.1 Chitinophagales bacterium
GTTTACACCATGGTATTGCTGATAGGTGTTGAAAGATTTTTTGGGAAAGAAGACAAAAATGAAAATCACATCAATGATGCATTAGTGCCTGATTCTATTCTCGCAATGCATGTGATAATGCACACACTTTCAATAGCAACCTTGTTGTATGCAATTCATGTTGGACTTTTGGAAGGAAAATTTATTTGGTTCGCTACAGTATCAACTGGAATAAGTTCGGGGATAGAAGGAATTAATTCTGCGCATGAAATGATTCACCGCAAGCAACGTGCATGGCAACTTGCAGGAATATGGAATTTACTGCTGGTAAACTATGGCCACTTTTACACAGAGCACATTCGCAATCACCATAAGAATGTTGGAACTGTAGATGATCCTGCAACAGCAAAGTTTGGAGAATCGGTTTATGCATTTATCATTAGAACGATTCCGAAACAATACAAGAGTGCAATGATGATTGAAGCTGTGAGATTGAGAAAAGAAAATCGGTTTGCATTCGGCACAGGAAATTTTATTATCCGGGTTTCTTTCATTCAAATTCTTATTTGCCTTTTAATTTATTTCTTCTTCAGCAAAGTTATACTCCTCTCCTATTTGTTGCAAAGTGTGATTGCTTTCTTTTTGCTGGAGTATGTAAATTACATTGAGCATTACGGACTCATTCGTGAGAGCGGAAAAAAAGTAAACCCTACACACAGCTGGCAAAGTGATTTAACAATCAGCCGCTTTGCATTGGTAGAACTTTCGAGGCATAGTGATCATCACATGGTGGCTTCAAAGCCATATCACACTTTAGTATCGCATAATGATTCACCTGTTTTACCAACAGGATATTTTGGTTCATTTTATTATGCATTGATTCCACCGCTATGGTTCAAACTTGTTCATCCTGTACTTAACGAGTTTCAAAAAAATAAACCAGGAGAATAGTGAATGGTGAATATCAAAATAAAAATCACCACCCCTGCGCAAGCACATCGGCAATGTGCATCACCTTTTGTTTACTGTTGTGTTTCTTGTTGTAGCCATCAATGTGCATAAGGCATGAAAGATCGGTTGAGATAATATATTCTGCACCTGTTGCAGCGGAGTTCGCAGATTTTTGTTGCGCCATTGCGCCTGAGATATCATCAAATTTTACAGCGAACGTTCCGCCGAAACCACAACAAGTTTCACTCTCATTCATTTCACGCAATTCTAATCCCTGAACTTTCGAAAGCAATGTGCGTGGCGGTGTTTTGATTTTGCATTCACGCAAAGCACCACAAGCATCGTGATACGTTGCAACACCTTCCATCTTAGCGCCGAAGTCGGTGAATTTTAAAACATCAACTAAAAATTCGGTGAGCTCAAATGTTTTACGCTGCAATTGCTTGCATTCATTGTGCATAGCAGAGTTATCAAACAGATCGCTGTAAAAATTTCTTACAAACCCAACACAACTTCCACTGGGAGCAACAACAAATTCTGCATCGCTGAAATCATTGATAAACTTTTCACATACCGGGCGGGCTGCATCCCAAAAACCTGCATTAAAACCCGGCTGTCCGCAACAAGTTTGTGAAGGATTATAGGTTACCTCACATCCGGCTTTCTTTAAAACTTTAACCATGTTAAATGCAGTATCAGGATACATTTGATCAACAAAACATGGAATAAATAAACTTACTTTCAAGTGTTAAAATTTATGCGGCTAAAATAGTGCGGATAGATTTAGATTGAGTTACCATAATCAATTGTTATTCACTTTAATTAAATCGCTAAATTGTTTAATGGTTTAATGGTTGGAAAATAATTACGCAGCAACAAATTAGTTTTAACAATTTAGCCATACAGCAATTCAGTAATTTAAACAGGCAACAAACTTTTTTCTTTTCGAATTGAAATCAGTAAAACCAAACCGATCACAAAAAAAACAAGCAGAAATAAAACTGAGTTGCGCATATCACCGGTAAGTTCGGTTACAAGACCATAAACCAAAGTGCCAAACACAGTTGCAATTTTTTCTGTTGCATCATAAAAACTGAAGAATGATGCTGTGTCTTTTGTTGGCGGAATTAATTTAGAATAGGTTGATCGCGAAATGGATTGTATGCCGCCCATTACCATTCCTACCGCAAATGCAATTGCATAAAACTGTGTTTCGGTTTTCAAAACATAAGCAGCGAAACACACACCGATCCAAATTAAAATTGCAATGGATAAACTGATCACATTCCCAAAACGTTTTGAGAGTCTTGAGAAAATGATTGCCCCAACAATTGCAACAAGTTGAATAATGAGTACACAGAGGATTAATTTTGATTGTCCATCGGGATCATTTTTAAATACAACTTCACTCCCAAAAATTGAAGCGAGGTACATTACCGTTTGAACCGCACTATTGAAAAAGAAAAATGAAATAAGATATCGGCGCAGTGATTTCATGTGCCGCACTTGATTCCAAACTTTTTGCAATTCTCGGTAACCGCCAAACATCACTCCAAGCGTTACTTTTTCATTCTCAATCTTATTCTCTTTGATTGGTGCTTCAAACTTAAATCTGCTAAGTGCTGCAAAAGGAATTTGTGCAAATGCGACCCACCATATTCCAACAGTGATAAAAGAAATTCTGGCAGCCTCACCCGAATTTGCAAGACCAAACCATTCAGGCTTTTGCACCATCACCAAATTAAATATCAACAGAATTACACTGCCGATGTAGCCAAATGAAAATCCCTTTGCGCTCACCCGATCCTGATCATGTTCATCAACAATTTCCTTTAAGTACGCATTGTAGTAAACAATACTTCCTGCAAAACCAACACTTGCGAGCACAAAAAAACTGATGCCCCAGGTAATGTTTTCTCCTGTAAAAAAATACAATGCGCAGCAACTGATGGAACCCAGATAGCAAAAGAATTTCATGAAACTCAACTTGCTTCCTCTAAAATCTGCAATGGGTGCAAGCAGCGGAGAAATCAATGCAACGAGAATAAATGAAAAGGAAATTGCATAAGCATACAAGGCATTATTATTAAAATCTCTGCCAATGAAATGTACGGTTCCGTTGTTTACCGCCGCAGTTGCCGCAGCATAATATACAGGAAAAACGGCTGTGGCAATACTGAGTGAATAAACAGAGTTTGCCCAGTCATACATGGCCCATGAGTTGATTAATTTTTTCGAATTGCGGAGAAGTGGGGTATTCATTTGTTCAGGAATGAAAGCACAATATCGCAGAAAATAATTGAGAGAGAAACAGAAACTTTGTTAAGAATTTAACATCAATCATTTCTTATCATACAACTTCTTTTCTTTTCCAAAATCAACCGGATCAGGAAACGGCGGATCTTTTTGTGTGGAAGTAAAAACATTGTTTACATAGTGCCATTTGCCTTCTTCCCATTTTAATCCTTCATAGGTTCCATCAGGCACATAAGATGCGGGATCATCTTTTAGTGAGGGAGGATCAGGAATCAAATGATCCCAAGTAATCATCTGCAATTCTTCATCATAATTGAGCGAACACTTTACTCTTTCATTGTATTCAATGAACAATCGCTTGTGCTTATTACGATCATCATATTTCCCGAAATAAAAAATGGAAGCACCAAACACCGGAAGTTTTTTTCCGTTGAATGAAAGTACATCAAGAATTTTTTTATTGCTCTCAGCATTATTTCCATCCCAGCCAAATAACATGTAATAGGATTTACCCGATTTATTTTTCACTTCCATCATCTTATAATACAAAGCGCCAAACCATCTTTCGTTAGTAGTTAGGCTGTCTGCTGCATTCTTAAAATAATCTGAATAATCAAAGAGCGGATAGAGCACTAATTTTTTTGGATTGTTCATTTGAATGGCACCATAGTATCTGAACGTGCTGTCATTTATTCTTAATGCCCAGTTAAATATCCGGAATGATTGATCATTTGAATTCAATATTGAAATTCGGCTTACAGAATCAAATGGATAGTAAAATGATTCGGGAGTTTTTAATGCAAGAACGAGTTTGCGAATAAAAGTATAACACGATCCCTGCCTTACCATTTCATCGCGTGAATCAATGATGGAATCGTTCAGCGTTTTTAAAGTATCCTGATAATGATTGAGTGTTTGAAGATGCTCTGCAGAAATTAATGATTGCGCTTTCACAGTGTGAGAAAGCAAAATGATGATAATGGAAATGAAAAATATCCGCAGCAGTTTCAATCAAAATAATTTAGTGATGCAAACGTACAAAGAGAGAAGTTATTGGGAAAGGAATATTTGTAGCAAGTTTTAACACAGAGAGCGCAGAGTTAAAGAGCTAACAGAGTTTTTTCTCAGTGAACTCTGTGCATTTCTCTTTTTTCTCTGTGTTGAAATTTATCAAAACCCGAAACTAAACATTCTCTATAACGATTGCACTTGCGCCACCGCCGCCATTGCAAATTCCTGCAGCGCCATACTTCGCCGAATTATTCTTGAGTGCAGAAATTAATGTGCAGGTAATTCTTGCACCGCTTGCACCTACCGGATGACCAATTGCAACAGCACCGCCATAAATATTTACTTTGGAATGATCGAGACTCAATAATTTTTCATTCGCCATCGTAACATTTGCAAATGCTTCATTGATCTCAAAGTAGCTGATGTCTTTAATTTCTAATCCTGCTTTCTTTAATGCAATCGGAATTGCAAGTGAAGGTGATGTAGGAAATTCATCAGGAATATGCTCAGCATCGCCATAGCCGATAATTTATCCAATCGCTTATAAACCTAACACTCTCATTTTTTAACCGCTCATTAAAACCTCTGAGTCAGCGCCGTCAATTATTTTCGAATCAATCA
>JAJAYG010000258.1 GCA_026786335.1 Chitinophagales bacterium
CATTTGCAACGCACCTGATTGAAGGCGGCGCCGATTTAAGAGCGGTGCAGGAAATGCTTGGTCATGAATCAATTACCACCACAGAAATTTACACCCACCTCGATCGCGAATACCTTAGAGAAACATTGATGACTTACCATCCGCGTTTTCAAAAAGTAGTTTAGCATGGCAGTTTTAATAATTTCCTGATCTGATTTTTCTGTTCATAAATAAAAAAAAGAATCTTCTTTAGCATCACCAAAAAGCGTTTTGAATTTATACATTTGCTGCCCCTTTAATAAAAATTGGTGATGAAGAAATTTGGAATTGCAGTGCATGGCGGAGCAGGCGTAATGAGCAAAAGAAAACTAACTCCTGAGCGCGAAAAAATTTACAGAGATGGATTGGAAGAAGCGCTGAATTTTGGTTATCAGATTCTTGAAAAAGGCGGTAGCTCATTGGATGCGGTGGAAGCAGCAGTGCAATCACTCGAAGATTTCCCTTTGTTCAATGCAGGCAAAGGCGCTGTGTTTAATCATGATGGCAAACATGAGATGGATGCTTCGATTATGGAAGGCAAAGATTTATTTGCAGGTGCAGTAACCGGAATAAAAAATATTAAGAACCCAGTTACACTCGCAAAGGCAATCATGCAACAATCTGATTTGGTTTTCCTGAGTGGTGATGGAGCAGAGAAATTTGCACAAGAATATAAAATTGAATTTGCTGATGATGAATATTTTTTTTCGCAAGAAAGATTTGATCAGTTGCAGCGCGCATTAAAAAAAAGTGTAGTGACTTTGGATGACGGTGCCGATAAAAAATTTAGTACAGTAGGTGCTGTCGCTTTAGACAACAAAGGAAATCTCGCCGCCGCAACTTCTACCGGCGGACTCACCAACAAACGCTTCGGACGAATTGGCGACAGCCCAATGATTGGTGCAGGAACTTATGCAAACAATAAAACCTGCGCAGTAAGTTGCACGGGACACGGCGAATATTTTATTCGTGCTGTGGTGGCTTATGATATACATGCTCTCATGGATTACAAAGGCATGTTGCTAAAAGAAGCAGTTGATTTTGTAGTAAAGAAAAAACTTGTTGACTTCAATGCCGAAGGCGGACTGATTGCCATTGATAAATTCGGTAACATCGAAATGCCCTTTAACTCCGAAGGCATGTACCGCGCCTGCAGAAGAAATGGTGACGAAACTTTGGTGGCGATTTATTAGTGATGTGATATTGAAGTGAAAGAAACATTTATGATTTTGCGAGCTTACTCTTGAGGTTATTTCTTTTACTTACAAGTGACTTTAATTAGTGATAATAAAACTTAAATTCACCTTCCCTATTTCCGATAGTTATGAAATTGTTTCTCGCTTTTCTTATTTCATTTTATTACTATGAAGCTCTATTTGCGCAAGCAGGAATTCTTGATAATTAATTTAGTACAAAAGGAATGCTTACTACTTCTATAGGAACATCTGATGATATCTCATTTTCAGTCGCAATTCAATCTGATGGAAAAATAATTGCAGCAGGATAGCTTCCCCTTTTGGGAGGTTGGTGGGGCCACTCTACTTCATCACAATTCTAAACCGCTGCACATTCGCTCTCCCCATACAAGCGGGAACATAAATAGTTGCATCCACATACAAAGTTTCGAGGTTGCGATTGTTGCAAAGTGTTTCGGGAATGTGCAAGAGCGCACCTGCGTTTGCAACATCTAATTCGGTGAGAGCGGTTAAGTTGCCGATTGAATTCGGGAGTTCGCTCAAATCATTTCTTCCTAAATATAAAAATCTTGTTGCCGTCATTAAACCAATCTCATCCGGAATATTTTTCAAACTGTTTCCGTTTGCATAAAAATATTCCAGGTTGGTGAGTCTGCCAATGGTATGTGGTAATGAATCAAGATAGTTGCTGCTCACATTCAACTCTTTTAATGCAGTAAGATTTCCAATGCTGTTTGGCAATTGATTCAATTGATTGTCCTGCAAAAAAACAGTCCGCAGTTTTTTGCAATTGCCAATTTCAGCATTCATCTTTTTTAATCTTGAGCTGGTAACAGAAAGTTTTTCGAGATTGGTGAGTGCGCCAATTTCTTTTGGTAATGAATCAATATGGCAGCGAAAAAGAATTAACTCACGCAGGTATTTTAGTTTCGAAATTTCGGGCGGCAATGTTCCCAAACTTTTGTTGGTGATTTTTAATCGCTCAACATGTTCAGGATTTTGCAACGCTGCATCGAGAGAAGAATATGTTTTTACGGTTGCGCAACCATTCAACATAACAGCAATTAAAAAAAGGAATACCACTCTGACCATTCATCAAAGTTAATTGGAGAATATCATGTGTGAGTGAAAAGAAAAAAAATTACAGAATGATGATGCATCAATTTTACTTCAGCTTCATCGGCGCATAGTAGGGACTTTCGGGATTGATAACCATGAATTGATTTTTCATGTCCAGCACAACATCCGTATCCTCCATGGGAATTGCAATAAGTAATACTTCATTGTCTTTCGTTGCTACTGCAAGGCAAACAGTTTGGCGATTCTTAAAGTTGACCCATAAAGGGCCTACAATCGGAAGTTTAACAACACTGCCTTCAGCCATTCGAAACTCACGGGTTTCAACTACAGGTAATTCTAATTGCACCATAATGTGCTCGGGTAACGCAAGCATTTATGCGCCACTATCGCAAAGTGCTTTTACCGAAACAGTTTTTAAATCTGACTCAGCTAACAATTTTCTGTCAGAAATTCGAGTTGAAAAAATGAAAATGCTGAAACTCCGAACGACTCAGTAGGCCACACAGCTAATTGCGGAGGAAGGTTAACATCAATCCAAAACTCAGCATCATCAAGTTGCATAGATCACGGGATGATCAAGTTTCAATGCTGCATACCTTAGGCACGCCTTGATGTCATCAGCTTCGAGATAAGGAAAGTCAGAAAGAATTTCTTCGGGCTTCATTTCGTTCGCAAGCATTTCTAAAACATCTTGAACCCGGAATCGCATGCCACGAATAATTGGCTTTCCTCCCAAAATTCCATGATCAGTAGTAATTCTTTTCAACAGATCTTCCATAGAATTCTTTTTAAAAGTTAGTTAAAGTTGATTGGTTGGTTATTGGTTAAGAACGCATCTGCAAGGTGCAATACGTCAAGTGCATATTCTTTTTTTACTGAAGGGAAATTTTCCAAAAATTCTTCAAGGGTTTCCGTTTCAAGCCAATCAAATAACGACATCACAGGAACACGGGTACCGCTAAACACCGGTGTACCTCCCATTATTTCAGGATCAATATTGATTGCGTTTGTTTTCATTGTAATTATTTTCAAACAAACCTACATTAAATTTTATTTCTCACAGAGATTTTAAAAACTGTTTGAGCTAGGCATGCGTAAGCCACCCCTCTCCTTTTCGGAGAGGGGCAGGGGTGAGGAAGTCAAAATAGTTTTAAAGCAGAATGCAAAAATTTGATGGTAATAAAATTTATTGCTCACTCATAAACGGATAGCGGTAATCTGTTGGCGGAACTAAAGTTTCTTTAATTGAACGTGGTGAAGTCCAGCGTAAAAGATTGATCATGCTGCCTGCTTTATCATTGGTGCCGCTTGCTCTTGCACCGCCAAAAGGTTGTTGCGCAACCACCGCGCCGGTAGGTTTATCATTGATGTAAAAATTACCTGCTGCATTTACCAATCGCTTAGTTGCAAGCTCAACTGCATTGCGGTCTTGCGAAAAAATACAACCCGTGAGTGCATAGTTAGAAGTGCTGTCAACCAAATCAAGCGTGTTTTTAAATTTCAATTCATCATACACATGCAGACTCAACACAGGGCCAAATAATTCTGTACACATCGTGGTGTACATAGGATCAGTCGCCTGTATCACTGTAGGTGAAATAAAATATCCTTTGCTCTTATCGTAAGTTCCTCCGGTAATAATTTTTGCGCCGCGATCTTTCTTTGCACGATCAATATAACCTGCGAGTGAATCAAAAGAGTTTTCATCAATCACTGCATTGATGAAGTTTCTGAAATCTTCCGTTGTTCCCATCCGGAATGATTCCACATCAGCAATCAATTTTGCTTTTACTTCTTTCCAAAGATTTGAAGGAATGTAAGCACGCGAAGCAGCAGAACATTTTTGTCCCTGGTATTCAAATGATCCGCGTGATAACGCAGTCACCAATGAATTCACATCAGCACTCGGGTGAGCAAGCACAAAATCTTTTCCGCCGGTTTCACCAACAATTCGCGGATAAGATTTGTATCGAGAAATATTTTCTCCAATGGTTTTCCAGAATCCATGAAACACACCTGTTGATCCGGTAAAATGTATTCCAGCAAAATCTGGATTACTGAAAACAATATTTCCTGTCTCGGCTCCGGGCGTATAAATTAAATTAATCACGCCATCGGGTAATCCTGCTTCACGCAACACATCCATGATTACCCATGCAGAATATATTTGTGTGTTCGATGGTTTCCAAACAACAGTGTTACCCATGATGGCTGCACTTGTTGGAAGATTACCCGCAATAGCAGTGAAGTTGAAAGGAGTAATTGCAAATACAAAACCTTCGAGCGGTCTCCACTCCATTCGATTCCAAATTCCTTTTAATGAACTTGGTTGCATCTGATAAATCTGCTCAGCAAATTTTACATTGAAGCGAAGAAAATCAATCAACTCGCAAGCGGCATCTATCTCTGCCTGAAAAGCATTCTTCGATTGGCACAACATGGTTGCAGCGTTAATGCGCGCACGATATTTTCCCGATAACAATTCAGCGGCTCTTAAAAATATAGCAGCACGATTTTCCCAACTCATGCTCTCCCAATTTTTCTTCGCTTTCATTGCGGCGCTTATTGCTTGCTTTACGTGCGATGCATTGCCTTTGTGATAATAGCCGAGCACATGCTTGTGTTCATGCGGAGGATGCATAGCAACTTTTTCTCCTGTGCGAATTTCTTTTCCGCCAATAAACATGGGCACATCGGCACTCTCCGATTTCATTTGCTTCAATACAGCTTTCAGTTGTGTGCGTTCAAATGTGCCGGGTGCGTAAGTAAGATTGGTTTCGTTGTAAGGGATTGGGATGGTGAAGATTCCGTTGTTCATGTGTGAATGGTGAATAGTGAAATGTGAAAAGTGAAAATGAAAAGTGAAATTAAATTATCAAATGATTGCTTGAAATACTTGGCAGCAAAGATAGACGTTAATGCTTTTTACTGTTGAAAACTTTACCCACTCTAAAAATTCGCCCGCCCATGAGAAAGTAAATTTACAAGTTCACATTCTTAAGTGAATTTATCTATGGCAGAAGCCACCAACAAACTGAAGGCAGATAAAATAAAAGAGGCGCAGTTGATCGCAGATGATGCGATTGCCGAAAAACTAAAGGAACCAAAAGAGCCGAACAAGAAAAAAGAAAAAAAACCGGCTCCGCCTTCTCCTGTTGCCTCATTTATGGAAGATGAGCGCACCCCAAAAATTTTCGGACTCATTTTTTTGCTGAGCGCTGTTTATCTCTTTGCAGCTTTTGTCTCCTACCTTTTTACGTGGCAAGCCGATCAGGATAAAATTTTTCATTTTGCTTTTGGAAATTTGATTGATAAAAATTTTGAAGTGGAGAATTTGCTCGGCAGAACCGGCGCTTATGTTTCGCACTTCTTTATCTACAATGGTTTTGGATTAACATCATTCATTTTTCCTGCACTCTTTTTTATTTGGGGAATGAATTTATTACTGCAAAGAAAAATTTACAGTATTGCACAGCTTACCAAGTTCAGTTTGTTTGCATTGGTATTGTTACCGGCAACTTTCAGTTTCTTTCTTCATTCTTTTTCATTTCCGTTTGGTGGTGCTGTTGGAAATACGATTAACAATTATTTCGCAGGTTTATTGGGAACATTTGGTACCGGTGCGTTGCTTGTGTTTGTAACACTCGCATTCCTGGTGATTGTATTCAATTTAAGTTTTCAATTACCCAATGCAATCAATAAAACTGTTGATGAGAGTGCTGTGCTTCCTGTTTCAGTTTCCCCAAAAGATCATGAACTTGAAATTGTAAATAAAGAAACTTTGCTCGTTGATGATTTCTTGAATGGAATGGAATTGATTGAAAAACCAAGTGATGAAATTGTAACGCAATCGGGTTTGGTAATACAAGATGTGAGTGTTGAAGAAGATGAGTTTGTAAATACTGAAGATGAAAATGAATCATTCAATGATGGTGAAGAAATTAAATTAGATATTGTTGAAACAAAGGAAGAAGAAATTGTAAGCAAAGAAGAAGTGGTTCGCGAAAATTATGATCCCACCATTGATCTTCCCGGTTATGAGTATCCTACACTTGATTTGTTGGAAAATTACGGAAGTGAAAAACCAAGAGTGGATGCCGAAGAGTTGATGCGCAACAAAGATCAGATTGTAAATACACTCCGCAATTACAGCATCGAAATTCAAAGCATCAAAGCAACAGTGGGCCCCACTGTTACGCTGTATGAAATCGTGCCTGCTCCCGGAGTTCGTATTTCAAAAATTAAAAACCTTGAAGATGATATTGCATTGAGTTTATCTGCACTCGGTATCAGAATCATTGCACCAATACCGGGTAAAGGAACTATTGGTATTGAAGTGCCGAACATGAATAAGGAAACTGTTGCAATGCGAACATTACTTGCTTCAGATAAATTTCAAAATGCAGCAATGGATTTGCCGATTGCATTGGGCAAAACCATTTCGAATGAAATCTACATTGCAGATTTAGCAAAGATGCCGCACATGCTGATGGCCGGTGCAACAGGGCAAGGAAAATCTGTTGGCGTAAATGCGATTCTTATTTCTCTTCTTTATAAGAAACATCCATCGCAAATAAAATTTGTGTTGATCGATCCTAAGAAAGTGGAGCTTTCATTGTACTCCATTATTGAAAAACATTTTCTCGCAAAGCTTCCCGGCGAAGCAGAACCAATTATTGTTGACACCAAAAAAGTAGTTCACACACTTAAAGCATTGACCATTGAAATGGATATGCGCTACGATCTTTTAAAAGATGCACAGTGCAGAAACATTAAAGAGTACAATGAAAAATTTGTGAACAGAAAATTATTGCCAACAAAAGGTCATCGCTTTTTGCCTTACATCGTATTGGTGATTGATGAGTTCGCCGATTTGATTATGACTGCCGGAAAAGAAATTGAAACACCGATTGCGCGCCTTGCACAATTGGCAAGAGCGATCGGCATTCACTTACTCATTGCAACACAAAGACCTTCGGTAAATATTATTACCGGAACTATTAAAGCAAATTTCCCCGCTCGACTTGCATTTAAAGTGACTTCAAAAATTGATTCTCGCACTATTCTCGATCAGGGTGGTGCCGAGCAATTGATTGGTCGTGGTGATATGTTGCTCTCAATTGGCGGCGATACCATTCGCTTGCAATGCCCTTTTGTTGACACGCCGGAAGTTGATCGCATTTGCGAATTTATAAGTTCGCAAAGAGGATATACCGAAGCGCATTTATTGCCTGAAGTTAAAGATGAAGAAACAGAAGGTTCAGATTTCTTCGATCCTAATGAGCGTGATGAGTTGTTTGATGAAGCAGCACAATTGATTGTTCAATATCAGCAAGGCTCTACTTCATTACTCCAAAGAAGAATGAAATTAGGTTATAACAGAGCAGGCAGATTAATGGATCAATTAGAGAGCGCGGGAGTGGTAGGCCCAAATGCGGGAAGTAAAGCACGTGAGGTACTTATTAAAGACAGTTTAGATTTGGAACAGTATTTGGCTTTACAGAAGGAAAAGAGCGGAATAGTTTAGACATTTGCGTTCTTACCTTTAAATAACCTTACCAAAACCAAATCATGAAAAAGATTATAGCGGTAATTATTGTTTTAATAAGCATTCAACAATTTTCTTTTGCGCAGCAGAATGATGCAAAGGCAACAGAAATTCTCAAAGGAGTTAGTGCTAAATACAAAACCTATAAATCGGTTCAGGGAGATTTTAATATTGTTGTTGAGAACGGAAAGAATAATACCAAGGACGTTCAGACAGGAACTTTATTTGTGAAAGGCGAAAAGTATAAAGTGGCACTTAAGAACCAGGAGATCACTTCTGATAATGTAACCATCTGGACCTATTTAAAAGATGCCAATGAAGTGCAGATAAATACTTATGAGCCCGATGATAACACGATTACTCCTTCACAAATATTTACGATCTACGAAAAGAATTTTCTCTATGCTTTTATTGAAGAGAAAACTGTGAATGGTAAAGTATTGCAATACATTGAATTAACACCGATTGATAAAACGAAACCTTTTTTCAAAATCAAGTTAGCAATTGATAAAGTTGCGAAAGCGGTTCAAAGTGCAATTGTTTTTGATAAGAATGGAAACCGATATACTTACGAGATCAAAAATTTTATTGCTAATCCAAATCTTGCTGATACTTTTTTCACCTTCGACAATAAAGCACATCCCGGTATTGAGGTAGTTGACCTTAGATAAAATTTCGGATTGCGGATTTTTGATTTCGGATTTTAAAAAAACTCTCTGCGGCTATCGTAGAGAGTTTTTTATTTTCAGGTAAAAAGGAAATCACAAACGCTGATATTCAAACTGAGGATATCCCTTTTCCCCAATGGAATTATAGAAGTCTATGAAGTGAAGCTTCCAATAAACACCTTCCATATCTCGAATAATATAATTGTAATAAGGCCGAACTACATAAGCTTGCGTTGAAAAATCATAGTACTTCCAATTGTAACCAATGATGTCGCGCTTGTTTGAATAAGAAAGTGAAGATGCGATTTGATAATTAATATCTGCAAAGCTCATTGACGAATCAACACTTACAGAAATATTAGGATTGATGAGAATGCCCGTAACCAAATATGGCAATGGCGGAACAACCGTATAGAAAACAGTTTTATAGCGCGTGAATAATACATCCCAGAAAAAATTATTGGGCTCAATGTTTTTCATTTCACCACCATTATCAAAAGTGAAATAGACAAAAGAGTTACCCGCTGTTTTTGGTATGTCGTAAATAATTAATCCGCTTCCATCAAGGTTTGCATACTGAACCTCATACTGTGTGCTGCTCACACTTTGAAAAATAATTTTCTTAAACCGGTCACCTGAAAGTTTTGCAGCACCGCGATCCAGAATATAAACCATTCGCAATGTTCTCCAGTCACCTGCGGCAGTTGAATCAATATCCCAATCAGGGTTATCAATACTCCAGTTTGCGCCTGCTGTATCTGTAACTGCTTCAAAGTCCTGCGTATCGGTGTTTGCAATAAATGCTTCATTGCTTCCATTGATCCATACATGCCAACCGCTATCACTGGATTCAAAACTTAAATCCCAGCAAGTGTGTTCGCTGCCGGTAGTATCGGTTGAATTAAAATCAAAATAAACCTGCCGATGGTAATCGGGCCCCATTCCAATTTGAAAAACTTTTGCATCACCCGGGGTTTGCAATTGAACATGATTATCTTCTTTAAAGCAGGAGGAAAATAAACTTAATGCCGTGATTGAACACAACATCACGATCATATTTGCAATTGAATCACGATTCCTCATTTCTATTTTCCTTCTTAAACTATGCAAACTAAAATCATTTATTCTCAGCAAAATCATTCAGTAGTAATTCTTCTGTCATCTTCTTTCAAATTCAATCTTTAAAAAAACTCAACTTCAGGCCTACAAATAAAAACCTGCCTGTACCATACGGAACTTCACCGCTCGATGCAGAATGAAAACCACCAACTGCATTTGTTTGCAGGTTAGCTACATCAAAAATATTTTTTACCCCTGCTGAAAGTGAAATGTGCTTCTTCAAAAAACATTTGGTAAGTGATGCATCCATAATTGTATAGGGTTCAAGAAATGTTTGATACACTTCACCATTTTCATCTAGATTAAAAGACGGTGTGCTTCCTGTACTCTTAAAAAATACTGCGGCTGAAAGATTTGCTTTTGGAAAATCAAGTATGAAATTATTTTGAAACTCGGGGGTGAGTGAAAACTTTTCCACTGCGAATGAATCCGATAATGAGTTGTATAATCCCCATAATGAAAAACCTGTGGTGAAAGAAAAGTTTTTCATTTTAAAATCAGCCGTAAATGTTGCACCACGCGTTTTGTATTTATCAATGTTGATGTAGGTGTAATAATTTGATGATGAATTGATGAGTGCCAGCGTAATAATGTCGCTTATATCATTGTAGAAAAATGAAATGTTTGCTTTGATGTTATAGACACCGATTTTATTTAACACGCTAAAGTCAACGTTAAAATTGTTTGAAGTTTCGGCTCGTAAAGAATCATTGCCATGAATGTTATGATTGGCATCCACAAATTCGAGGTTCAATTCCTTTAGAGAAGGTGAGCGAAAACCACGGGCATAAGATGCACGCACAGAATATTTTTCGAGGAAATCATATTTCAAATTGATTGATGGTGTTAGCGGCGAACCATATCGGGTGTTGTATGCAAAGCGAATTCCCGGTCGCAAATAAAATCCATTGAATGCTTGATACTCCAAACTTCCGAAGGCAGCATAATCATTTATTGTTTCATTGGTTGATGACAGATTCGCACCTGTTCCCGTTTGCAAATTCACATCGTAACCGGTTTGAAAATTTATTTTTCGGGAAGGAAGTACGCTACTGTAGGTTCCTCGAAGTGTTACTTCATTAAATACGGTTGTATCCTGTGTTCCTATACCCGAAGTTAAATCCTGCTCAAGTGATACCAAATCTTTTCTGTAAGTATTTTTTACACGTCGGTAATTATTAAAGGCGCTGATAAACTGCCATTGCGCATTGTTCTTCAATCGGTATTCAATCACGAGTGATTCATTCAGTCTTCTAGTAAAATAATAATCATCAAATGCATAAGCTGAATATGGAGTAATTACCGGCGTTCCCTTGTTTTGAATTTCTTCGTTAAAATATTCACTCTTAAAACCAACATTTAAAAATTTACTTACATAGTTGTAATTAAACGTGCCGAAGTATTGAAGTTTTGGTTTCCATTCCTGATAACGTGAAGTATCAACCGGGGAGTAGCCATCGAAAAAATATCTTCCTCCCGAAAAAGAAAATGCATGATCATCTTTCTTTAAAAATAATGATGCATCACCATTGTAAGTTCCATTGGATTGATAATACAAATTCAAATCTCCTGCGAGCGGATAGCTGCTCGATTTCTTTGTTACAATATTTATCAATCCGCCAAGTGCATCAGTTCCATAGCTCACACTCATGGGGCCTTCAACAATTTCAATTCGCTCTACATTGTTCATGTTGATTTGACTGAGATCAATGTTTCCGTTTTCGCGGCCGATTACCGGAACACCATCCACCAAAATTTTTACATTCTGCCCGCTGATGCCATTGATGCTGGCACTGCTGCCTAATAAATTATCCTGTGAGGTGCGGGCTGAAAGCTGATTTTGCAAAACATCATCCAAATGCTGCGCTCCCATTGCTTCAATGGTTTTTGCATCAACAGTTTTTATGTTGTAAAGTGATTTATCAGTGGTGTTAATGTCGTATTGCCCGGTAACAACAACTTCATCAAGGTCAATTTCAGATTTCTCTAAATAAAAAGCATAAGATTGATTGGCAAGAATAGTATCAGTAAAATCCTTGTAACCGAAACAATGAATTAAAAGAATTGCCTCTTGCTGAAAATTATCAATTGCTTCGCCGTGTTCATCTGTAAAACAAATTTGCTGCTTCTTTGATTGATCGGTTGCTTTTAAAATGATGATTGCTCCTTCAACCGGTGTTTCACTTCCTTTCACCAAAACTTTTATCACTGCCTGTTGCGCAAAAGATGCAGTGCACCACAAAACAAAGAGAAAAAATAAAACCGTTTTAAAATGATTGAGCATATTTTAATCAACTTCTTCCCACCCCAATAAAAATTCAATTGTAACTATTGAGCTACTACTAATTTAAAATTAAGTTTTTCATTACCCGCTGAAAGAATCATGTGATACAACCCATCAGCAAGTGAAGGCAATGAAATTGTTTGAGCATTTAATCCTGATTTTGAATTGAAAGAAGATTCATAATATTTTCTTCCGGCTAAATCAAAAAGCTGAATCTTAGTTTCGGAATTTAATTTTGAATCGTAAACAATTGTTGCAAATTCTTTAGAAGGGTTAGGGTAAACTGATGCCTGAGTAATGTTGCTGTTAACTTCATTAATGGACGATACAAGAGCATTGGTCTCAA
>JAJAYG010000259.1 GCA_026786335.1 Chitinophagales bacterium
AGTTCAACCTCTCAGGTATTTACACACTCTTCTTCACCTGCAAGCATAGGGCATTTCCAAGATTTATTTGATGAGCACATTGTAAATGGTCAAATGGATGAGTCACGTCTTTGGAACGTAGCAAGAACTCAAACAGATATTCGCGACAATATGTGCAGAAAAATTAGTTCATCATCATCAGGTTTAATTGGTTATTGGACGGCTGATGAATCTTATTCAAGCTCTACAGTGAATGATCAAACAACTCCCGCTGAAAATGGAACTTTGAAAGGTGCTGTTTCAAAAATTACTTCAGGCGCCCCTTTAGGGGATGACAGCAAAAATCTTTATGCATCTAATTGGTCAGGACAAAAAGTAAAACTTACTGCCGCGGCAGGAGATAAATTAATTGCACGAAGTTTTACTGGTAATCCCTATGGTGTTCACGTTTACATTGTAAATTCAAACCCCTATTCTTCCGCAGGATTATCAACTACTCCCGCTTATTACTATGGTGTTTTTTGTGCTGATGGAATTGATCTTGCAAAATACAAAGTGAAGTATGTTTACTCTATTTCTAATGGAACTATTAATTCATCAAATGAATCTAATGGAGAACTTTGGCAAAGAGCTGATGGTTCCATTACAACTTGGGTTGATCTATCAGCCGATCTTGATACAGCAGGGAATAAAATTTCAAAGAGCAACCAAAAGACACGAGGTGAATATATTTTGAATATTGTAGGGAACGGAAAACTATCGCAGGATCAATCTGCTTATATGTCTAATGGATTCATATCCGCATTTCCTAACCCCGTAAATGATCTTCTATCCCTCGATCTTTCTAAAATTCGAGGAGCGATTTCCTCTATTTGTATTCTTGATGTTTCAGGTAAAGTTCTGATCAAAACAGAAAATGAAAATCAATTCATAAAAATCGATGTTTCGGATTTCTCAGAAGGAATTTATTTTGTTGAAGCCATTGGAGATTCACAAAAGTGCTATGGCAAGTTTGAAGTGAAGAGGTGAAAATTCAAAACTCAAAATTCAAAATTTCCCAAAGGGATTCAATAGGAGCAAACTTCAAGAAAATCAAAAGATCAATTATTTAATTTCAAAGTTTTAAATGGTTTGATTTTGAGATCTGATTCTTTGAATGCTATTTGAATATTGTGTTTTGAATTTGAATTTTATGTTTTTACCACTACAATCTCTACCTTGCTCACCCAATGGGAATTGTACAAAGACAAAGCATTCAATCATCGATCATTACTTATGCAGGTGCATTCATTGGTGCGGTTAATATTTTTCTTTTCCCAAAATTTTTAACCACCGATCAGTTTGGTCTTACCAGGGTTTTAATTTCGGTAGCAGTTATTCTCTCACAGCTTTCAATGCTGGGTATTTCATTTACCATACTCAGGTTCATCCCTTATTTTAATGATAAGAAGAATCAGCACCACGGTTTCTTTTCTTTTGCTTTAAGAATTGCTTTGCTTGGTTTTGTGATTGCTTCATTGTTGTTTTTAGTTTTCAAAAATCCGGTGCAAAATTTTTTCAGGGAAAAATCATCTTTGTTTGTTGAACATTATTTCTGCCTGTTTCCACTGGCATTTTTAATGGTGTTGTTCGAATTGTTTTTTTTCTACAGTCGCTCTTTATTAAAAACTGTGGTTCCAATTGCCATAAGAGAAGTGGTGTTGCGCATGCTGCAAACTGCTGCCTTGCTCTGTTATATTTTTAAGTGGGTGAGTTTTGATGGGTTCATTATTTTGTTTATCGGAAGTTATCTTCTTCACCTCATTGCTATTGTTTTTTATGTTGGGTTTTTAAAACAACTTTTCGTTTTTTCAAAAATTAATTTTGAACAGAAACCGCAAGTGCGGCAGTTAATGCGTTATAGTTTATTTGTTTTTGCAGCCAGCATTGCAGCCGTGTACACTTCAAATATAGATGTGATTATGCTAAGCGGTTTAGCGGGCTTAACAAGCACAGGGGTTTATTCGATTGCCTTCTTTGTAGGCACGCTTATTCAAATTCCCGGAAGAACAATGAACCAGGTGGCCATTCCTATTGTAGCTGATGCATGGAAGCGTGATGATAAATTAAAATTGCAGCAACTTTATTCGCAAACTGCATTGAACCAACTGCTCATTGGTGGTTTTATTTTTTTAATAATCTGGATCAATACTGATTTGCTTTTGAGTTTCTTACCCGCAACATATCAAGGAGCAAAGTGGGCGATACTGATAGTGGGTATTGGAAAACTATTTGACCTTGCAACCGGAATTAATGGTGAGATCATTCTTTATTCAAAACATGTGAAAGTGAATTTGATCACCAATCTTTTTCTCATCATTATTGCAACCATCAGTAATTATTTATTGATTCCACTTTATGGAGTTGAAGGTAGTGCGGCTGCAGTTGCTATTTCACTTTTCTGCTATAACATGATTCGAATGATTTTTCTTTATTATCAATACAAACTTCAACCATTTGGAGTAAACACACTCAAAGCTTTGGTTCTTTTGACTGCGTGTTTAATAATTTATCTGCTTCTTCCTTCAACAAAAAATATATGGATCGATGGTATTTATCAAACTTTAGTACCAAGCATTTTCTTTATTTTCTTTCTGCTCTATTTTAAAATCTCACCTGAAATTGAAGTGGCATTTAATGATTCTGTAAAAATTTTGAAAAGAAAAAATTCGGTACAATAAATTTGAATTGTAATCATTGTTAAAACTATTAATACGCAAGTTTGTATTTCTGCCGTTCCTTCTGTAATTTCGGTGCTCAATTATTAAACACAGTCAGATGAAAAACACTTTACTTGTATTTTTTTCTATATCCATTCTGTTTTTTGTTCCAAAATTTTCAATTGCACAACTTGAAGTTAGTACCATTGGTTCTGCTGAGGAACTTGCTCAATCATTGGTTGGCAGCGGAGTTACTATCTCAAACGTTACGCTTGTGTGCGCCGACGGTGGTTGGGGAGGATTCAATGGACAAAATTGTAACATAGGACTCGACTCTGGTATTGTGCTCGCCTGCGGTGATATTACCAACATGGTTGGCCCCAATATTTCAAGTGGAATTACAACAGATTTTCAAACGCCGGGCGATGCTGATCTTGATGATATTTCTGCCTTCCCAACACATGATGCATGCGTGCTTGAATTTGATCTCACTGTATTAGGTGATTCAGTAAAATTTAATTACTCATTTGGATCTGATGAATATACTGAGTGGGTGAACACATCATTCAATGATGTGTTTGCATTTTTAATCTCAGGCCCGGGTATTATTGGGTCTAAGAATATTGCATTGGTACCCAATACGAGTAACCCCGTTGCGATTAATACAGTGAATTGCTTAAATGGGTCGCCTTATTATATCTGCAACGACCCGAATAATTTTTCATGTCCGGGCAGTTACAATTGCCCTACAGATTATAATACAACAACTTTAGAGTATGATGGTTTTACAACTGTGTTAACTGCAAGAACAGCAGTAGTGCCATGTGAAACTTATCATCTTAAACTTGCCGTTGCCGATGCATCAGATGGTGTTCTCGATTCAGGAGTTTGGATTCAGGCTGGAAGTTTAAACTCAAGCAGCACATCGGTTCAAATACAAGCGCCTTACGTTGATCCTGATACCAACCAGCCCGGCATAGTTGAAGGATGTTTTGACGGGCAGTTTGATTTTTTTCTTTCTAATGACGCAATTGATACTGTAACTATTTATTATTCAATAGGAGGAACAGCCACTTCTGGTGCTGACTATATTCCGTTCCTTGATAGTCTTCAGATTTTACCTGGCGATGATCAAGGAAAGATTGTACTCACAGCAGTAGTAGATGGAATTACCGAAGGGCAAGAATCAGTTACCATTTACCTGTTTCTTGCTTGTTCAACAGAGCCTTATGACAGTGCAACGATTTACATCTATGATGAATTTAAAACCGAAGGTGGACCCGATACAACAATCTGTGTAGGCGAAAGTATTCAGCTTCATGCTAAGGGTGCTGTTGGAGGAGCTTGGTTGTGGACACCGGCAATTGGATTGAGTTGTACGGTTTGTAAAGATCCAATTGCAACACCTTTAATCACCACTGACTATATTGTTTCAAGCACTTTGGGAAATTGCACCGCTTATGATACCGTAACAATCATTGTCGATAATCCACTGCCGGTAAATGCCGGCCCCGATGTTTCAATTTGTGAAGGGCAGTCGATACAACTAAACGCAATCAATGGAAACTCATTTACGTGGACACCATCAACAGGATTAAGTTGTGACAATTGTTCATACCCATTGGCATCACCATCTTCAACGACAACCTACTCTGTATTTGCTGACAATGCTTGTTTTTCTTCAAGTGATGATGTAATAGTTACAGTAAATCCATCACCAATCGCTAGTGTATCTGATGATGTTACCGTTTGTCCAAATACACCCGTTAATTTATTCGCTTCGGGTGGGATTACTTATTCATGGTCACCTGTTGATGGGTTAAGTGATCCAGACATTGCAAATCCCGTTGCTATTGTTGATCAAACAACATCCTATACTGTTTCGGTATTTAATTCATTTGGATGTACTGATGCAGCAACCGTTACAATTAATGTTTATGATATTCCTTCAGTAGTGATAACTCCATATCCTGATACCACAATTTATTTAGGTAATAATGTTGACTTAACAGTTACAGGTGGAACTAGTTACAATTGGTTTCCATCAACTTATCTTACAGATCCTAATAGTTCAACACCTACATCAGTTCAGCCTCAGGACACAATTGTATATTATGTTACAGTGGTTTCTGATAATGGATGTATACGAATTGATTCTGTAACTATTAATGTAAGATGGGATGCATTGGTAGTTTTACCTTCAGCATTTTCACCTGATGCAGGAGTTAACAGTATTTTCCATGTGATTGTTCGTGGCATATTTACGCTTAATCATTTTAATATTTACAATCGCTGGGGGCAAATGGTTTTCACCACCAATGATATAAATGCTGGATGGGATGGAAAATTTAAAGGCAAAGCGCAGCCGGTAGGGGTTTATGTTTATGAAGTTTCGGGAACTGATCATGTTGGAAATACAATCTCTCGAAAAGGAAATGTTACATTAGTTAGATAAGATGCGAGATAGCGGGGGCGTCAACCAAATGAAAAATAGTTAATTTCAAACGCTGATAAAATTTTATGGTAGGGATTAAAATTTTTTAAAACGCAATAACTGATATGGAAAAGATTTACTCTTCATTTGAGCAAAAGAAATTGTTGACTTTGTTTTGTTCGTCAATATTCTTTTTTCTTTTTTTGGAAGCTTCAATAGCGAATGCGCAGTTGATAGTTACTACACCTGTTGTAGCAAGCGATGTTGTTTCAAAGTTACTTGGTTGTAATAGTGTGGCTTCAAATATTACCTTATCTTCTTGCGGTACAGCAGTTGGTTATTTTAATGGAGTAAATACCAATCTCGGTATTGATAGCGGAATTCTTTTTTCATCGGGCAATGCAAACTTTGCGGTAGGACCTAATAATAGTTGTTGCCAGGGAACTGATAATGGTTGCGCGGGCAATGCAGCACTTACTGCATTGTGCGGTCAACCAACATTCAACGCTGCAATTCTTGATTTTGATGTTGTACTTAATGTTGATACACTTCGCTTTAATTATGTTTTTGGGTCTGATGAATATTCAGAATGGGTTGGAACTTCTTACAACGATGTGTTCGCGCTATGGCTTAGTGG
>JAJAYG010000260.1 GCA_026786335.1 Chitinophagales bacterium
GAATTATTCCTTCAACATTTTCAGCTTCAAGTTTCAAAAGTTCCTTTTTAACATCATCAGAAGATCCTCTGCCACCTTGCTTCCCAATCGGTGTGTAGAATTCTGGTAATCTTATATAGCCAATTTTTTTACCGTTGTTATTAATCGTAACTGATTGAGCATAGGTTGCCTCAAGAACTACCACATCTCTAATGATAGGTACTGCCAGATTTGAACCATCAGGTTTTCTTACTGTGATTCGTACTTCAGTTCCTTTTTTCCCCCGAATCAATTGAATGGCTTTGTCAAGTCGCATTCCTTCAACGCTCACCGGCTCTTGTGCACCTTGCCCAACTTTTATAATTACATCACCGGCTTTAAGTTGCCCTTGCCGCCAGGAAGCACTACCCGCAACAATGCTCATTATTTTAATGTCTCCGTCTCTTTGTTGTAACTGAGCGCCAATGCCTTCCAATTGACCACTCATCCGAATATCAAAATTCTGTTTATCAACCGGTGGGAAATACTCTGTGTGCGGATCTTCAATGTTTGCAATACAATTCAAATAAACAGCATACCAATCTGTTTCATCAAGTTCACGAACTCTTTTAAAAAAATCTTCATTGTTCTTTTTCACTTTTGCTCGCGCATCGGCTTCCAGTTCAGTAAATGATTTTATTTTAACAGTATCGGATTTTTCCTTGGCTTTATTTTGTTTTTCTGTTGCCTCATAAAGTTGTTGCAATACCTGAAGTTTCATGTACTTGCGCCATCCATCTTCCATTTCAATAGTATCTTTTGCGAATGTTGATTTATCTTCATCTGTTTCAATGCTTTCATCCTTTTCATAATTAAACGGAGTGTCAAGGTGCGCTTTACTAAAGCGATATGCCTGTAGAAAACGATTATTATAAATTGAAATCACTGCAATAAAAAAATCTGTTGAGCCAATATTAATTTCGTCGTCAAGTGAGTTTTTGTATTTGCTTAATTCAGCAATATCGCTTTGTAACAAAAACTTTTTATTGTTATCGACACGTTTAATAAACTCATTAAAAATTTTGTTTGAAAAAGCATCATCAACTGTTTGCGGTGAATAATGCACTTGATTAATGCCATCCATTATCATTGTCAATAATTGTTTTTTATCCTGCGGCGGAGACTTAAATCTTGCGAAGGCATAGAGGATTGCAGTTAAAACAATTAAAAATGTAACCAACGCAACAGAAATTCTTTTAAGATTATTTGAATAGAAAGACATTGTAATAATTTAGTCGGCAAAGGTAGGCAATGATGTACATTCTTCATTATTGAATCAAAATTTACAGTGCATCAAAAGGTAATGGTGATTTGTGAAGACGTTCAATGATTTTAAAATAAGAAACTTGCCATTGTCACTTTTATCTTTAATAAATTTAGAGCGGGAAATAAAAAACTATGGATAATAAATCAGCAATTCATTCAGAGCATAATGAGCCATCACATCATGATGGGACTAATTCAAATGAGCTATCGAGAAATCACAGATCACTCAAGAAAGACGGCACTTTTAATATTGAGGTTAAGGGTCTTCCATGGTTTAATTCTGTTGATGTATTTCAGAAATTAATTCAAATGTCATGGCCAAAATTTATTTTAATCGTTTTCACTGCATACATTTTTGTGAATACAATTTTTGCGCTGCTCTATTTTTTTATCGGAACTGAACACTTGACCAACATTACAGAAACTAACGAGTGGCATAAGTTTCTTGGTGCATTTTTCTTTAGTTCGCAATCTCTTACCACAGTCGGCTATGGAAGGGTTGCTCCGGTAGGAGTTGCAACCAGCACCGTTGCTGCACTTGAGTCAATGGTTGGTTTGCTGGGTTTTGCTATTGCAACGGGAATACTTTATGGGAGGTTTTCAAGACCAAGTGCAAAGCTTCTTCACAGTAAAAACATTTTGATTGGTCCACATAAGGATGGCACAGCTATGATGTTTCGTATAGCGAACATTCGTGAATCTCAATTAATAGATGTTGATGTACAGGTAACCTATAAAAGGCTGGGGCTTGAAGACGGAAAAGTTGTGAGACAATTTATCCCTCTTAAACTCGAATCGCACCGGTTGAATATGTTTCCATTGTCATGGATTCTTATTCACCCAATTACGCCCGAAAGCCCGCTTTGGGGAAAACATTTAAAAGATTTTGAGGAAGAAGATATGGAGATGTTGATTTATTTTAAAGGCTATGATGAAACGTTTTCAAACAGCGTACACAGCAGACTTTCTTACAAAACAGATGAGCTTATTTATGGTGCAAAATTTATCAGGAATTTTGAAGAGATACCAGGCGGGCCTACCGTTCACTTTTTGAATCGAATCAATGATTATAAAATGGTGCAAATGCCACCCTTACCCAATATTGACAGTAAGTGAAATTATTAAGATTTTAGATTTTACCGATGTAAATCTTTACGGTTGTTTTCCCCATGATCTTTATTTCAGTTTTTCTGTAGAATATTTTATGCATAAAGAAACTTGCAAGCTTTTTTCTTTGAAGTTTTTCATTGGGAATGAAAAGCACGCTATTGATTTTGAAAATTAAAAATAACTTTTGCAAAAAAAAACTGGAAAACGAATTTCCAGTTTGACTGTGTTAAATCATTTGCAAGTTTAATTTTTCAATTAAACTACATCAGCCATCGCTTTTGTTTTTCTTGCACGATCATTATGATCGAGCGAAATTTTTCTAATGCGCAATGATTTAGGTGTTACCTCCACATATTCATCTTCCTGAATAAATTCCAAACACTCTTCTAATGAGAAAGTGATTTTTGGTGCCACACGCGATGCATCATCAGTTCCCGATGCGCGCATGTTAGAAAGCTTTTTCACTTTAACCGGATTCACCACCAAATCTCCGGGGCGAATGTGTTCACCTATAATTTGACCAGCATAAACTTCATCGGCATTTTCTACAAAGAAAGAACCGCGATCTTGCAAATTATCCAATGAGTAATCAGTTACTCTTCCTTTTTCCATTGCAATTAAAACTCCGTTGTTGCGGCCGGGAATATTTCCGTACCACGGTTCAAATGCTTTAAAGCGATGCGCAATAATTGCTTCACCTGCGCTGGCAGTTAGCATCGTATTTCTTAACCCAACTAAACCGCGTGAAGGAATTTGAAATTCAAGATGCTGAATATCACCTTTTGGTTCCATCACTAACATTTCACCTTTACGTGCCGATACCAATTCAATTGCTTTGCCTGCATGTTCGGGTGGCGTGTTCACTGTTAAAATTTCAATTGGCTCACATTTTACACCATCAATTTCTTTGATAATTACACGCGGCTGACCAACCTGCATCTCAAATCCTTCGCGGCGCATGGTCTCAATTAAAATCGAGAGATGAAGAATTCCTCTTCCGTAAACAAGTATTGCATCGGGTGAATCTGTATCTTCAATTCTTAACGCAAGATTTTTTTCAATCTCTTTTTCCAATCGCTCACGCAAATGGCGCGAGGTTACAAACTTTCCTTCCTTACCAAAAAACGGAGAGTTGTTAATCGTAAACAACATGCTCATCGTTGGTTCATCAATGGCAATGGGTTTTAATCCTTCGGGGTTTTCAAAGTCGGCAACTGTATCGCCGATTTCAAAATTTTCTATTCCCGAAATTGCACAAATATCTCCTGCTTCAACTTCGGCAACTTTCTTTTTTGCAAGGCCTTCGAAAGTATAAAGTTCTTTGATGCGCGATTTCTTTATCGTAACGCCATCGCGCTTTACCAAACTCACCTGCATGCCTTCTTTAATGGTGCCGCGTAAAATTCTTCCTATGGCAATTCGACCGGTGTAAGATGAATAATCGATCGAAGTAATTTGCATTTGCGGTGTGCCTTCTAATGCCAATGCAGGCGGAATATTTTTAATGATGCATTCAAAAAGAGCAATCAGATTATCGGTTGGTTTCTTCCAGTCGTCACTCATCCAACCGTGCTTTGATGAACCAAACATGGTGGGGAAGTTGAGCTGATCTTCTGTTGCATTCAGGTGAAAGAAGAGTTCGAAAATTTGATCGTGCACCACATCGGGGTGGCAATTTTCTTTGTCAACTTTATTGATCACCACAATTGCTTTCTTGCCAAGCTCCAATGCCTTCTGCAACACAAAACGTGTTTGCGGCATGGCACCTTCAAAAGCATCCACCAAAAGCAAAACGCCATCGGCCATATTAAGCACGCGCTCCACTTCGCCACCAAAATCACTGTGGCCGGGGGTATCAATAATGTTGATCTTCACATCTCCATAGCGAACCGATACATTTTTTGCAAGAATGGTAATACCTCTTTCTCTTTCAAGCGGATTGCTATCGAGAATTAAATCACCCGTATCCTGGTTTTCGCGGAACAGATTTGATTGGTGTAAAATTTTATCGACCAGCGTAGTTTTCCCGTGATCAACGTGGGCAATAATGGCAATATTTCTAATTGATGACATTCCTGTTTTTTTTCGAGCCGCAAAGATAGGTTAATAGTGGCGAGGTTGATTGCTGTGGTTAAAGAAAGATTCGGGTGAAGTTTCTAATTTAATAAGGGCGCATCCCCAATGCTGCTTGCAATAACTCAGCTTCATTACAGTAATGCCATGCTTGATTCAGCAGCCCAACATTTTTCAATCACCAACAGCGAGCAGCAGAGGGGTTGGGCTAGGAGTTTATCCTGAGTTTATCGAAGGGCTCCAAGTCCTCGCCCTCACGCACATCACCATTTTTTAAATTCATGCTTCAGCAACTCTCCCCCTTTTTGCAAGGGGGAGTTGGAGGGGGTGCCCTCGCTTCGCTGTGGGC
>JAJAYG010000261.1 GCA_026786335.1 Chitinophagales bacterium
ATTGATGCCTGTGCGGGAGGCGGCGGAAAAACTTTGCACCTCGCAGCACTCATGCAAAACAAAGGGCTCATTATTGCCATGGACAATGTGCAATGGAAATTAGATGAACTAAAACATCGCGCGCGCAGAGGCGGCGCCACCATTATTGAACGCCGCCTTATTGACAGCACCAAAGTGATCAAGCGATTGCACAACACAGCAGATTGTGTTTTGTTAGATGTGCCTTGCTCAGGTATTGGAGTGCTGCGCCGCAACCCCGATGCAAAATGGAAATTGAATTTGGAATATATTGAACGTGTTAAAAAACAACAGGAAGAAATTCTGAATAATTATGCAGCCATGGTAAAGGGCGGCGGCAAATTAATTTATGCAACATGCAGTATTCTGAATGCTGAAAATGAAGAGCAGGTTAAAAAGTTTCTTAGCACCCACAAAGAATTTTCATTGGAAGAAGAAAAAAGAATTTTTCCTTCGGAAGGATTTGATGGATTTTATATGGCGAGGATGAAGAGGGGAGTGTGAGGATTTGAAAATGAAAAATGATTGTAAACGCTTTTGCCAGTGCGATCACTAACCGATTTTGGTTCACTAACTGAAATCATAAATGAATTTGACAGCAAAGAAAAATATTTGCCAGCAGTGAAGAATTGGAAAATGAATTGTATGAAGTAGTTTAGTTTTATACCTTTGTGTATAATACCATTTGGTATAATACTAAAACGGATAGTAAACAGCGTATGAAAGATTCACCATTTATTTACGGAACTACTGTAAGTGTCCATTCATTTACCAATCGTGAGGCAGAATCAGCAAAACTTCGAAGCAACTTATTGAATGGAATCAATACCACCATTATTTCTCCGAGACGATGGGGGAAATCATCATTGGTAGAAAAAGTGATCCACGACATAAACAAGAAAGACAAAAAAACTAAAACGGTAGTAATTGACCTTTTTGCAGTAAGTGGAGAGGAGGAATTTTTAGAAATCTTTACCCGAGAAGTAATAAAATCCTCCACTGCCAAATGGCAGGAATGGATGAGCAGCGGAAAAGATTTTTTTAAAAAAATTATTCCTAAGTTAAGTTTAGGTGTTGACCCTAACACTGATTTTAGTTTGAGTTTTGATTGGCAGGAACTGAAAAAAAACAGCGATGAAATTTTAAATTTACCCGAAACAATTGCTAAAAAGAAGGGTATAAAATTTATTATTTGCTTAGATGAGTTTCAAAATCTTTCTTCATTTTATGGGTATTTGAATTTTGAAAAAAAACTGAGAGCATCATGGCAACGGCATAAAAATGTTACATACTGCCTGTATGGAAGCAAGCGCCACATGATGACGGATATTTTCAACAACCCTTCAAAACCATTTTATCGCTTTGGTGATATTATGTTGTTGAATAAAATTGAAACTAAAAAATGGGTGCCGTTTATCTGTAAAGGATTTGCAACAACAGGTAAAATGATTGACGAAAAAACCGCCGCACTAATTCCATTGGTTATGAAAAACCACTCATGGTACGTGCAACAATTAGCACACTATACATGGAATTTAACAAATAAGAAGGCGACTAAAGTTGAAGTTGATACCGCAATAAAAGAACTGATTAATGCCAACACACCATTGTACCAAAAGGAAACAGAAACAATTAGCCATACACAATTAAATTTATTGAAAGCTGTTGCCAAGGGCGAAACACAATTTACCAGCGCAGCCGTAATGCACAAATATTTATTGGGCACTCCAAGAAATGTAAGTAAGAATAAAACGCTGCTTATAAACAATGATGTGATTCACCAGGTAAATAATGTGTTTGAATTTGTTGACCCTGCTTTCGAGTTGTGGTTCAATAAGCAATATTTTAATAAACCTTACACGCTGCAATAATCATCAGGGTATCTTTTAATATTCAATCAACAATTTTTTTTGAAACACCCACAAAGAATTTTTATTTGAAGAAGAAAAAAGAATTTTTCCATCAGAAGGATTTGATGGATTTTATATGGCGAGGATGAAACGCGCTATATAATTCTTTCTACAAAAAAATCAACTCTCAATTCACCTTCAAATATTTCCCCAAATCAACACTTCCATTTTTGTGTATGATGGCCGTTACATAAACACCGGTAGGTAATTGCACGGCATGCAGCTGCGAATTAAAATCGGTGATGATCATATTGGTGGAGTACATCAATCTTCCCGCAAGATCAAAAATTTGGAATTGCACATTTTCATTTCCATCAGTAATCTGGCAAGAAGTTGTTTTTAAAATGGTTTCAGTTCCATTAGTATCCACTTGTTTAAGGCGATAATAATTTGTTCCTGCTGCAGGGTGCTGATCAAGTGTAAAATATTGTGTAGGCGTTACGCTGTAAGTTTTTCCGGGAACGGTTGCAAGTGTTTCATAATTTTCTCCGTCAGTTGAATGTTCAACTACAAAGTAGGCGTTGTTAAATTCTGATGCAGTGGTCCATGTTAAACTAATGCTGTTGCCTGCGGGGCTACATTCAAAGTTGGTGAGTGAAATTGGAAGAACCGGACAATCAATAGTTGCTCCGTTTGTCAACGTCCAGGTGAGATCAAAACCACTTCCGCCCGAAGACCATTTGCTCACGCATAAATAATAAGTTTGACCGGCAACCACCGTAAGATCTTCAACCCAGCAATTGCCGCATGCTGTTTCAGTATTATCATTGTAAGGTGCTCCACAATAATTCGAATACAAATCATTACTTACCGAACTTATTCCCGTATTGCCGGTATTGCCGGTGTTATTGTTCTGCAATTGCGTTGTTGCTGAAGAACACCTAATGGGTGATCCTAAATTCCCGCACGTAATATTTGGTCCATACATCGCCCAATCATAATCATCAGGAACTCCTGAACCGGTTGAAAGCGGGTTGATTGTCATATTCAATGTGCCGCCCGTTACAACCTCAAATGTGTACCAGTTAGAATATGTTTCTGTAACAAGGCAAGCGTCATTTACATCTGCTACTATGCCGGGCCCGGTGCTTGCATCGCTAAAAGTTGTGTTGGTACAGAGTGAAGTTACATTGGCGCAGTCATTATTATCTAATCCATTTGGACCGGTTGCGCAGGGAATACAATCAAATGTTGCAACCCAGCCGGTATCATTTGAAAATGAATTAGAGTAAAAATCGAAAGTAAGACAGCCACTCGGATCGCTTGAAGTATAAGGGCCATAGCCTTTTGCCATGCATGCAGCATACGAACCACAGGCAGTATTGGTGATGCTTCCAAGTTTTGCATTTGATGATGCTGGTCCGTTTCTGATATTTAGTTTATCTGTTGATTTAATGTAAGCTTTATAAAACTGCGCACGCAAACAATTATTAATTATAGCAGGGCAAAATGTTTCATAAATTGGGAAAGTTGAAGAACCAATGTTGTTTGCATATAAAGGATCGAAGCCACCGTTATCAGTAAAAGTTCCTGAACAGGTTGCCACCATTGCTGAACCAATGGTGCTGCCA
>JAJAYG010000262.1 GCA_026786335.1 Chitinophagales bacterium
CTGCTGAAGATTCAGTGAATGTAAATCTTGAATTGGATCCTGCGCTGGATGCAAGATCTGTTACTGTGGTTGAAGCTGGTATTGGAAATTCTTTTCATATCACCAACACCAATTCAGCAGTGAGCAAGGTAAATGATTATCAATTCAATTTTTCGACAGCTACGCGTGATCCACGAGGAAGCAATAAACATTTTCAATATTCCATTAATACAAATCGAAGCAATGTAACCTGTTCAGGCAGCGTAATTCCGAATGTTACTTTTCGGTTTGGAGGAATAAATCTGAAAGGCATACACTTTCCGCAGGTGGATGAGACCATGGGATATGTAAAGTTTAAAGTGAATGCTGTGCGGCCTTATTCATCCATTCACAACCGTGCAGGAATATATTTTAGCGGTCAGGGTGAGCTTGATTCAATGGGAAGCCTGATTGAAGTAATTACCAATCTTGCCACTACAACCTGTAATCACGAAGTTTCACCTTCTGATTCCACCTCTTCATCTGAGTTAGATGCTTGTGAAAATGAATTGAAGCAATGCAAATCTGATTGCCATGATTGGAAATATTGGCTTGGATGGTCCATTGCAGGCATCGAATTTCTGCTCTTGATTTTTCTTCTTACCCGAAAGAAAAAATAACACATCAACAATCTTAACTAAGACCGGCAATGTTCCGGTCTTAGTTATTTTTACGCGGTGAAATTTTCCGCTTGCATTTCTAATGTAATTTTTATTCTCGTAACAATTTTTTCTTCCTGCAATCAAAAGTCAAATCACTCGGCTAAACTTTCATCTTCAGATTCAGTTTTTATTGCTGAATGGAAAACGAAAAGTGTTTCCTATTACAAAACCAATCAAGATAGTTTTGCTTTACTCCAACTTCAAATTGCAGCAAAGTATAAGCAAGCAGATCAACTGGGCTTTTGGTTGAATTGTTACGACACCACGATAAGAGCCTATAGAAAACATGATTCATTACAAAAAGCAATTGATTGTTTTACGTCTCTGTACCAGAATTTATGGCGTGAACCTATAGATTCAATCTCACTTATTACGCTCGCAGAAAGCAACCGGCAAATAGGCTACATCTATTACTCGAATATGGAACAGTACAAGAAGTGTCTTTCGTTTTATGACGAGGGGATTAAACTGATGGATCAGGCACATGCCTGGAATGCACCACTTGCAGTTCGCTTTTTTAAAGCTGCAGGAAATGCGGCAACAAGGGCAGATGATTATCAAAGAGCGTTGAACTATTTTGAAAGATGTTATTCCATCGCACTCATGTACCACGATACAACGGCAATGCTAAAGACACTCAATGATTGGGGAATTCCATATCAGGAAGTTGAAAAATTCGATGACGCAGAAAGATGTTTTCGCCAATCATTAAATCTTGCAACAAGTGTTGATTCAATGGAGCAAGCGATTGATGCAGGTACAAATTTGTCTGCCCTATTTCTTGTAACCGGTAAGTTGGATTCAGCATTGAAATTTAACAAGAGAGCATTTGAGTACATGAGCCATTGGAAAGAAAAGGAAGATGACAGTCAAGGAGCTTTGTACCGCTCGCAAGCTGCAATATTTACGGCAATGAAAAAGTATAATCAAGCTGCACAAGCCTATTCAAAAGCCATTGAATTAATGGGGCGGAGCGATGAAAGAAGAAGACGTGAGTGTGGTAAAATTTATTTTCAGTTTGGTTCAATGTACTTGCAACAAAGTAAAGAACAACAAGCATTGGAAAAATTTCAAAGTTCATTGCAATGTTTTATCCCCGAGTTTAAAAGTAGGAATACTGACGACCTCCCCGATTCAGAAATGCTGTATGATGAGAACGGCTTACTTGAAACCTTAGAAGGGAAAGGGGATGCTTATTTGAATATCTTTAAAGAGAGTGCTTCAAAAAAATATCTCCATTTGGCTATCGCGAATTATCATTCTGCCATTCTGGTTTTAAATAAAAGAAACAAGAGCATTGCTGATGAATCATCGCTGATAAAGTTTAATGAATCTTCAAAAGGCATACTTGCCAAAGCAAAAACTGCTGATTCGCTGTTGCTTAATTCTGCGGTGCAATAAAATTTGATTGCTTATCTTTTAAGAAAGTATTGAATTCTTTCTTCTGATTATCCTTCTTACCAGAGAGAAAAAATAACACATCAACAATCTTAACTAAGACCGGCAATGTTCCGGTCTTGGTTATTTTTACGCGGTGAAATTTTACGCGTGTATTCATTTTTTCTGTTTTGTTGGTGCCACGCTGTTTTTTTCCTGCAATGAAAAATTGATTCACAAAGCAACACTTACTTCTGCCGATTCGATTTTTATAGCTGAATGGAAGGGAAAAAGTATTCATTTCTATAGTACTAATCAAGACAGTTTTGCGTCTATTCAACTTCAAATTGCCGCTAAGTATAAACAAGCCGATCAGCTAAGTGCCTGGCTAAATTGTTACGATACTGTTATTCGGGCTTACCGAATTAGTGATCAGTTTGATAAAGCTATCAATACCTATAGCGATCTTTATAAAAATATTTGGCGCAAGCCCGATGATTCTGTTTCGCTCGTAACATTGGCTGAGAGCAACCGGCAAATTGCGCGCATCTATAGCAGAGAATTGAGCGTGTATGCAAAAGCACTTTCGTTTTTTGATGAAGGAATAAAACTAATGACACAGGCACATAAATGGAATCCCGAAGCAGCAAGAATTTTTTACAAGGCCGCAGGCAATTGCGCTTCGCGAATGGATGATTACGAAAAATCTGTGAATTACCAATTGAAAAATATTCAGGTGTGTCGTGATTTTAAAGACACCATTAAGCTATGGATGGCGCTTAATGATCTTAGCTATCCATATATGCAGGCGGGGCAGTTTCAAAAAGCAGAACAGGCATTGCGTGAATGCTATGCATTGAATATTAACAGCGATTCGGCAGAGCAAAAAGTTGATGTGTGTGATAGCTATACCGATTTGTTTATTATTACTAACCAACTCGATTCGGCTTTGAAATACAATCAACTTTGCTTTATATATTTAAAGCAATGGAGCGAACCCGAGGAGGATAGTGAAGCAGATCTGTTTAGAAAGCAGGCGAAAATTTATTCGTTGAAAAAAAATTATACTGCTGCCGAAAAGAGTTATGCCAAAGCAGTATCGCTTATGATGTTGAGTGATGAAAACAAGAGGCGCGAATGCGGAAAGGTGTTGGGAGAATTTGGAAGTATGTATGTAGATGCAGGTAAAGAAAATTTGGCATTGGAAAAATTTCACGAATCGCTTCAATGTCTTATTCCCGATTTTAAAAGCAGCGATGTAAATGCTTTACCCGATACTTCCATGCTCTATGATGAGAACGGAATTTTTATTACTTGCGAATGGAGAGGTGATGCATACATGAAATTATTCTATTCTGGATCAAACAAAAAACACCTCA
>JAJAYG010000263.1 GCA_026786335.1 Chitinophagales bacterium
AGGTGGAAATCATCAAACGATGTTGCCAATAAGAATGAAAAGGAAACAAAGAAAATGCGAAGAAAAGAAGATCATTATTTGAAATTGCTGAATGATCTTTCAATGAATTAAACAGTTGTTTAATTATTCGAGTACTTAAATTATCTTCTTAAAGAATCACCTAACTTCGCACTTCATTTCCCAAATAAGCAAAGTGTTTCAGGAATACGATATCGTTGTAGTTGGTGCCGGACATGCAGGTTGCGAAGCCGCAGCTGCAGCCGCCAATTTGGGCTCAAAGGTTTTGCTTGTAACAATGAATATGCAAACCATTGCTCAAATGAGTTGCAACCCTGCTATGGGTGGTGTTGCCAAGGGGCAAATCGTAAGAGAGATTGATGCAATGGGTGGATACTCAGGGATTATTTCGGATAAATCAGCTATACAGTTCAGGATGTTGAACAGATCTAAAGGGCCTGCTATGTGGAGCCCGCGAACACAAAACGATAGAATGCTATTTGCTCATGAATGGCGGATGATGCTGGAAAGAACTCCCAATGTAGATTTTCTTCAAGATACTGTTGCTACATTATTAATGGATGGGAAAAGAGTAGTGGGTGTAAAAACTTCCATGGGCACTGAAGTCAGGTGCAAGAGTGTAGTGCTTACTAATGGAACTTTCCTTAATGGCATTATTCATATTGGTGAAAAACAATTTGGAGGAGGAAGAATGGCCGAGCGCGCTGCCACTGGAATAACCGAACAATTAATTCAGTTAGGTTTTGAAAGCGGGAGAATGAAAACCGGAACCCCGCCACGCATTGATGGTCGTTCGCTTGATTATTCCAAGATGGCGGAACAGAAAGGGGACGAAAACCCATCAAAGTTTTCTTTCCTTCCTAACCAATCACCTCTTTCAAATTTTAATATAACAGGTAAGGCGAAAGAACAGCGCTCTTGTTGGATCACTTATACCAATTCCGAAGTTCATGAATTATTGAAAGAGGGTTTTGATCAATCACCCATGTTTGCTGGACGGATTAAAGGTATAGGTCCCCGCTATTGTCCTTCGATTGAAGATAAAATCAACCGCTTTTCGGATAAAGAACGCCACCAGCTTTTCGTGGAGCCGGAGGGTTGGGATACTATTGAGATTTATTTGAATGGATTTAGCACTTCCCTCCCTCAAGAAATACAATACAAGGCGCTTTGCAAAATTCCGGGTTTGGAGAACGTAAAGATGTTTCGCCCGGGATATGCAATCGAATACGATTACTTTCCTCCCCACCAACTAAAACTTAGTTTAGAAACACAGTTGATAGAGAATCTTTATTTCGCCGGGCAGATCAATGGTACTACCGGCTATGAAGAAGCCGCTTGCCAGGGTTTGATGGCAGGCATTAATGCCCATCGGAAAATTAATGAACTCGATGCAGTAATTCTGAAAAGGAGTGAAGCCTACATTGGTGTTCTCATTGATGATTTAATTAATAAGGGCACTGAAGAACCCTACCGCATGTTTACTTCGCGCGCCGAATACAGAATTTTGCTTAGGCAAGATAATGCCGACCTTCGTTTAACCCCATTATCAAATGCCATTGGATTGGCTTCTGATGAACGCATACTTCGTGTGAAACAAAAGCAGGAGGCAATTGACAAAATTATTTCTTCATTTAAAAAAGAAAAGGTAGAAGTAAGTGAAGTGAATCCCTATCTTGTTTCACACGAAACATCTGTGATTGATGAGAGGGCTACATTGTTCCAGATTATTTCGAGGCCGCAGGTGGATGTTCAGAGTTTGGTTTCTTGTATTGGTAAGCCGAAAGAATTATTGAATATCGAACAGGAAATATCGAATGATGAAGTGATATTAGAAATTTGGGAGGAGGCTGAAATACTAATGAAGTACGAGGGATATATTGCCAAAGAAATGGAATTGGTTGATAAAATGAAACGCCTCGAAGATGTTCCCATCTTTGAGTATTTCGACTATAGCCGGCTTAATTCGCTCTCCACCGAAGCCCGCCAAAAACTATCGAAAATAAGACCCCAAACCCTTGGTCAGGCAAGCCGAATTAGTGGTGTTAACCCCAGTGATGTTCAGGTACTAATGGTTTATTTGGGCAGGTAAGGTTAATATGTTTCTATGGTTTCTATTGTTTCTATGGTTTCTATTGTTGCACAAGGACTTTTTGAAATTCGTGTTCAACAAGGCAGCGATATTTTTAGAATACTTTGCTTTTTTGACGAAGGAAAATTGATTGTGCTGGTGAACGGGTTTCAAAAGAAAACACAGAAGACACCGAAACAGGAAATTTTAAAAGCAATAAAACTAAAAGAAGAATATTATGAGCAAAAAAACATCAGAACTATCGAAGAGTTTACCACAGAACACTTCGGCAAAAAGGGAACTCCCAAAAGGGACAAACTTGATAAAGGTTATGCCGAATTTAAGTTAGGCGTTTTAATTCACGATGCCCGCCTTTCAACTGGCTTAACACAAGAACAACTTGCCGATAAGTGTAGAACAAACAAAGCATACATTTCTAAAGTTGAAAACAACATTAAAGATGTTCGCTTGTCTACACTACGCAAAATTGTTGAGGTTGGGCTTGGCGGGCATTTACAACTTTCTATCAGCGTTTAGTGCTGTAATGAACCCGTTGATCTTAGTCGAAATTCAGAGTAAGATTCCCTCAATCATCTGTGTCCCTTCGGGAGACACGGATGGGGGAGGGTCATAATTAAAACCCCAACTAGCGCCAGCGGCAACTTGCGCCAGTAAGGCATCTCTAAAAAAAATTTAAACACATAGACACATAGTTATTTCTATTTCGA
>JAJAYG010000264.1 GCA_026786335.1 Chitinophagales bacterium
GAAAAACTGATCAACTTTAATATTGAAAACGGAATTAATTATTTCGTGGTTCTTGGCACCACAGGCGAATCAGTAACACTTTCGAAAGAAGAAAAGAAAAGTATCTGGAGGTTTATTGCCGAAAAAGTAAACTCAAGAGTTCCATTGATTGCTGGCATTGGCGGCAATAATACCAGCCATGTTGAAGAGGATATAAAGGAGTTTGATACAAAAGGCTATGATGCCATTCTTTCAGTTAGTCCATATTACAATAAACCATCGCAAGAAGGAATCTTTCAGCATTACATAAAACTTGCAGCGGCATCTCCCCTTCCAATAATTATTTACAATGTGCCGGGCAGAACTGCTTCAAACATTTCTGCAGAAACCATTTTGCGGCTTGCAAAATCTTCTGATAAATTTATTGGTGTTAAAGAAGCTTCGGGAAATATTTCACAAATCATGCACATAATTAAAGACAAGCCAAGAGATTTTTTAGTGATCAGCGGCGATGATTTAATTACACTCCCTATGATTTCCTTTGGTGCAGTTGGAGTAATTTCTGTAGTGGCGCAAGCAATTCCAAAAAAGTTTTCAGCAATGGTGGATGCATCTTTAAAAGGAAATTTTGCAGAGGCTAAAGAGCTTCATTACCAGCTAATGAACTGCATGGAATTATTTTTTGAAGAAGGTAGCCCATCAGGTGTAAAAGCAGCCCTGAATATTTTGGGTTATTGCGAAAACGTTTTGCGCTTGCCTCTGGTAAAAACCAGTGAAATACTTTACGAAAAGATTAAGTGCGCGTTTTAGTACAGTACTTTTATTCATTTTATAAAAACCCAATTCCCTATATTGCCATTTAATAAAAGTCCCTACTTTTGAATCCTAAATAAAACTTCAATTCAATGAAAAACTTTTTACGCCTCTCGATGTTGTTCCTTTTTACTATAAAAATCGCTACTGCACAAGTAATCAATATTGATTCAATTCTTCAGGCAGCAATGTTTGAAAAACATGTGCCGGGTCTGTCTGCATTAATTCTAAAAAAAGGAATTCCTGTATGGCAAAACAATTATGGTTATGCCAGAATTGAAGACAGCATTCCTGTAACTGAGAACACCATGTTTATGCTTGCTTCAATTTCAAAAACTTTTATTTCTACAGCTGTTATGCATGCATTTGAAGATGGCGGAATCAATTTAGATGCTGACATAAATACTTATTTGCCTTTCGAAATTCATAATCCAAATTACCCCGATGAAATCATAACGCTGCGTCAATTGCTTACGCATACATCTTCATTACAAGATAATTGGACGGTGCTTTCACTTGGATATACTTTCGGCTACGATTCACCGGTAACATTGGGAGACTTTATGAAAGGATACTTTGTTCCCGGCGGTGCCTGGTATTCGGAAAGTGGAAATTTCTATGATGAAAAACCAGGAACAGCCTATCACTATTGTAATGAAGGCGCTGCATTAGCAGCATACATTCTTGAATCTATTGAAGGAATTTCATTTGCAGATTATACACAAGCCAAAATTTTTGATCCGCTTTGCATGAATAATACTTCTTGGTTTCTTTCAGGAGCTGATACTTTCAATGTTGCAATGCCTTACAGATGGAAAGACGGAGATTATCTTGCCAATGGATATTATTGCTATCCTGATTACCCCAATGGACAATTGAGAACAAGTGTGATTTCATTGGCAAAATTTCTTGCCATGATCATGAATAACGGATCATGGAATGGTCAGCAAATTTTATCACAGAGTTCGATTGATGCAACTTTTAGTTTACAAGTTCCCAATCTTGATTCTACACAGGGAATAATCTGGTATCAATATGTAATTGGAGATAGAACATGTTGGGGACATAGTGGCGGAGATGCCGGCGTTAGCACAAATATGTATTTCTCGCCTAAAGATTCTACCGGCATAATTACTTTAACCAATGGAAATAATTTTTATTTAGACGGACCTCTTGATGCTTTGTTTGATTATGCCGAAGGCCTAGAGCCGCTGCCGGGTGATTCTTTTACTTGTTACGGATTTCCTACAAATGTTACTGCAGCAACATTGCCTAACAATACATTAAGTCTTTATCCAAATCCTGCAAGTGACTATTTTATGATGGAATTTTCTACTAATGAAAATGAAGACTTATTAATTGTAATGAAAAACAACCTTGGTCAGTCAGTTTATTTTTCAAGCGAAAAAAATGCAGCAAAGGATTTTAAAAAGGAAATTTTAATCCCGCAGTTAAATGACGGAATATACTTCCTCGAAGTAAAAACTGCACACAAAGTGATAACCCGTAAAATTGTAATCGCTCATTAAATTCAGAACTTAAAAATTTAGAAATGAAAAGAGTTACAGGAATTGGTGGGGTATTTTTTAAATGCAAGAATCAGGAAAACAAAAAGACTGGTATCAAAAACACTTGGGTATAAAAGCAGAATCCTGGGGAAGTTCCATTTTCTGGTGGCGCGATTTTGATAACAGCGAAAAGAAATGCAGCACGAGCTGGAGTACTTTTAAGAGTGATACAAAATATTTTTCGCCAAGCAAAAAAGAATTCATGTTCAACTTCCGCGTAAAAGATCTTATTGAACTTTTGAAGATGCTTAAGGAGGAAGGAATTGAGCAGGCAGGTGAAATGGAGATCTACAATTATGGAAAATTTGCCTGAACCATGGATCCCGAAGGAAATAAAATTGAATTATGGGAAGCTGTGGATGAGAAGTTTCTTTGAAAATTTATTTTCCTCTCCCTTGCATTATAGTTCTCAAAGTGTAGAGTAATATTTTTATGTCCATAAGCAGTGACATGTTTTCAATGTAAAGCAAATCGTACTTCAATCGCTGAATCATTTGATTTATATTCTCAGCATAACCAAACTTCACCATTCCTAAAGAAGTTATACCGGGCTTTACGCGATGCATGTGTTTGTAATCACTGGAAATATTCAGGAGTTGGTCAATGTAATATCTGCGTTCAGGTCGCGGACCTACCAAACTCATTTCACCTTTCAATACATTTAAGAACTGTGGTATTTCATCGAGCCGCCATTTACGCATCACCTTCCCCCAGCTGGTAATTCGCTTATCATCTTGCGAAGAAAGCAAAGGGCCATTCGTTTCAGCATTCACCACCATACTTCTGAAC
>JAJAYG010000265.1 GCA_026786335.1 Chitinophagales bacterium
TAGTAGGGGTACCTGGACTTTCCGCCACGGCGGGATAAACTTCCCAGGGACCCCTGCTCCCAAAGCAGGTGCCCCGAGGACGGCGGGGCTACACCATCGAAAAAATTTCCCAACAAAAAAATCCGATGATCACTCACCGGATTTTTAGTCGGGGTACCTGGACTCGAACCAGGGACCCCCTGCTCCCAAAGCAGGTGCGCTAGCCAACTGCGCTACACCCCGAAAATTACTTTACTTCTGAAAATTTTTTTGTTCATTGAAAAATGTTGATCTAAATTTTATTGAACGGGCACCAAATGTACTTCACACAATTTACAATTAACGAATAACGCTTAATAAAATCTGCGGAGAGGGAGAGATTCGAACTCTCGGTACACTTTTACAGCGTACAACGGTTTAGCAAACCGGCCCTTTCGGCCACTCAGGCACCTCTCCGTTTTATTGTTGGCAAATGTAATAATTTCAGTCAACAGCTACGATTCTTCCTTATTCAATTCATCTTCCATTTCCTGCAATTCAAATTTTAATGCACCGCCCGACATTAGTATCTCTCTGAATGAGATGCCCAATGAAATTAATAAAAGCAGCAGTGAGAATCCAGATACAATAGTGCCGTAAGTTTCTTCACCAAAAAAAATAAGTGCAATGGAACACGTGGTAAAGAACAGTGCGGCTATACCAAATGCCTGCATATTTCGAATGAGTGTAATGCGGCTGCGCAGGTTGTTAATCTGCTTTAAAAGATTTGCTGTGTGCTCTTTTTGGTATTTTGTTTTTAATCCTCTTATAAGACTTGCAATTGCAAGAAACCGATTGGTGTAAGCAATGAGCAATAGCGAAACAGTGGGAAACAGAATCGAAGGCGTGGTTAAAGAAATTTCCATAAGAAATAATTGCGTACAATATTAAGAAGGAAGTCGAAGCCTGCTTCTTATTTTTGTGGAATGAAGATTTCGTACAACTGGCTCAAAGATTATTTGGATTTTAATGCAACAGCCGAAGAAGTTGGAGACATGCTCACCAGTGTGGGATTGGAAGTGGAAGGAATTGAAAAATGGGAATCGGTAAAGGGTGGATTAGAAGGTTTGAAAATCGGCTTGGTAAAATCAGTGGAGAAACACGCCGATGCCGATAAACTCTCTGTTACCAAAGTGAATGTGGGTGGCAATGAAGATCTGCAAATTGTTTGCGGCGCTCCCAATGTTTCAGCAGGGCAAAAAGTAATTGTTGCAACCGATGGTGTTATCATTCATCCGCTTGTGGGTGAATCTTTTAAAATTAAAAAGACAAAAATTCGCGGTGCAGAATCGAATGGAATGATTTGCGCACAGGATGAAATTGGTTTGGGTAATGATCATGCTGGAATTATGGTGCTGAATGAAAATGCAGTGGTAGGGTCACTTGCCAAAGATTATTTCAATGTTACATCAGATTACATTTTCGAAATCGGGCTTACTCCCAATCGTGGTGATGCCATGAATCACATTGGAGTGGCAAGAGATTTAGCTGCGTATTTGAAATCAAACAAGAATGAAAATAAAAGTTTGAAAATTCCTTACACAAAATCTTTTTCAGTTCACGATCACGACTTACCAATTGAAGTGGTGGTTGAAAATGCAGAAGCGTGTATTCGATATTCAGCAGTTACCATTTCAAATATTACGGTAAAGGAATCACCCGATTGGTTAAAGCAGAAACTAAATTCAATTGGGTTAAAACCGATTAACAACATTGTAGACATCACCAATTTTGTGATGTGGGAATGCGGTCAGCCATTGCATGCATTTGATGCGGATGAAATTGCAGGAAGAAAAGTGATTGTGAAAACTGTGAGCGATGGAACCGTATTTAAAACGCTTGATGAAAAAGAAATAAAACTTGCTGCGAATGATTTAATGATCTGCAATGCCGAAGCGGGGATGTGTATAGCAGGAGTTTACGGCGGAATAAATTCGGGCGTAAAAAATTCGACACAAAATATTTTTTTAGAGAGCGCCTGTTTTCATCCAACATTTATTCGTCGCACTTCAACACGCCATAAACTGCGTACGGATGCTGCAACACATTTTGAAAAAGGAACCGACCCGAATGGAACTTTATATGCATTGCAGCGTGCAGCATTATTAATATGCGAATTGGGTGGCGGAAAAATTTCATCTGAGGTGATTGATGTTTACCCGCTAAAAGTGAGTGAAAAAATTATTTCGCTTACCTGGGAAAAACTGAACCGCATTGCTGGAACAGCAATTCCGGTTGAGGATGCAAAAAATATAGTTGAAGCATTGCAGTTTAAAATTATTGATGTTGATGAAAAACAAATCACAGTTGCATCACCAACTTATAAAACCGATGTTAGTTTGCCCGAAGATTTGATCGAAGAGATTCTTAGGATTTATGGTTTCGAAAAAATTCCTGTGCCTGCTTCGGTTCACTCATCAATCAGCTATGCAGTGGATGATAAAAAGGAATTGTTGCAGGAACAAATAGCAACGATGATTGCCGGTTCAGGATTTCATGAAGTAATCAATAACTCCATTTCAAATTCAAAATACCACGAAGATTATTTCCCTGAACTAAAAGATTCATTGGTGAAATTGCTGAGCTTTTCAAATGTGGGGTTAGATTCTATGCGAACCACCATGCTGTTTCCTGCACTGGAAGTTATTCGCCATAATCACAACAGAAAAATCGTTGATCTAAAATTATTTGAGTTTGGGAAAACATATTTGAGGAGCAGCGAAAAATATTTGGAGCAATCGAATCTTATTTTATTGGTTACCGGAAACAAACAATCAGAATCATGGCAGGGTAAAGAACAAGCTGTTGATTTTTATTTTTTGAAAGGAATGGTTGAAATGATTTTGAAAAAATGCGGCATCACAAGGTTCACTTCAACAGAATTAAACAATGCAATCTGGCAACAAGGCTTAAGTTATTCATTGGGGAAAAATGAATTGGTTTCATTCGGCATGGTACAGCAAAAGATGGTTGCTGAGTTTGATATTAAGAAGGAAGTTTACTATGCTGCATTTGATTTTGACATGCTTACAAAAGTTGCAAGCCGTTATAATAATTACAAAGAGCCATCAAAGTTTCCGGCAGTTAGAAGAGATCTTGCATTGGTGATTGATAAAAGGATTTCTTTTGATGAGATTGAAACGCTTGCGTTAAAGCAAACAAAAAACCTTTTGCAAAAAGTAAATTTGTTTGATGTTTATGAAGATGAAAAACTGGGGGAAGGAAAAAAATCTTATGCTGTGAGCTTTCATTTCAATGATGAAACAAAAACACTCACAGAAAAAGAAGTTGAATCTGCCATGCAAAAATTAGTTTCAACATTTGAAAAAGATTTAGGTGCTGTAATTCGCAGTTGAGTTAATGGGTTTAAAAATTAAATGATGGATTCATCAGTTGATGTGTTGAAGAAAGCAAATGACTTGCTGATAAAAGCAAAGCGGCTTGCTGATAAGTTCGATAAATTGAATCATACTTTGGCAGCAAGGGATGAAAAAATTATTTCACTCCAAAAAGAAAATTTAGAAAAGCAAAGCCGGATTTTAATATTAGAACAGGAAGTGGCTTCACTTAAATTAGGATCACTTGTTTCGGTTTCGGAAGAAGAGAAAAGAGAAGTGAGACAAAAATTGAATGAGCACATTAAAGAGATTGATAAAATGATTGCTAAACTTTCGGCAGAAGGATAAATAAATAATTATGGAAGAATTGGTAAGCATCAGTGTAACACTTGGCGAACGGCGTTATCCATTAAAGATTCGTGCCGGAGAAGAAGCACCAGTGCGTGAAGCTGAAACAATGATCAATGAAAAATTCAATGAGTTTCAATTGCGTTTCACCGGGCAGGAAAAAATTGACTACCTTGCTATGAGCGTGCTCATGATTGTTGTTGATTTGTTGAAACACAAATCAATTGATGGCAATAGTTCAGTTGAAATAGTTAATAAACTTGCAGAAGTTGAAACTTTAATTGCAGATACGCTGAAGAAGAACTAATGCGGGAATTCAAATTCATTTGCTACTTTTATTTCCATATTAAAATTCAACAATAAAAAATAAAACGCATGGATAACCAAAAATTTGAAGAGTATCTCAAGAACCGGTATCAGGATCAAATGGATTGGTATGACCGCAAGGCAAGTCTTAATCAAAAACAGTATAAGAAGTGGACAATGATTGTAATTATTCTCGCTGCTATAACTCCTATTCTTGCAGCGCTCGATGCAAAGAGTCTCGTACTTGCTTTTACGTTTAATGGATATGCGATAAAGGAAGATCTTCTTGCGCAATTACTCAAGATATCACTAATAACAATTTCGGCAATTGTTGCAATTGGATCTACCATTCTAAAAACATTTAAATACCAGGATCTATGGATTGATTATCGGCAAACATGTGAACACTTGAGGCATGAAAAATTTTTATTTGATGCCCGCCTCGGAGTTTATAGTCAACCCAAAATAAATCTGCGATCTGCATTTGTTGATCAAGTTGAAGCGCTGTTAATGAAAGAGCATGAATCATGGATTGTAAATACTAAAAATGTTCCTGAAGCTTCGTCAACAGCTGATGCTGCAACAGAAGGTGATAATGCTGAACAGGGAACAAATGATGGCACTGATAAAGACAAAGTTTAATCTACTTAATCCGCAACATAATTCCTCGCAGATTGTTTCTTAAAGATTGATGTTTCAATTTTTTACTTTAATTTTTTTTGTTAAAATATTTTTATGTCTTCACCTGTTGTCAATCCGAAATTGTCAATTCGCAATTCGCAATCTGCTATCCGTGCTCCCCGCGGCAACCAACTCACCTGCAAAGGATGGGTTCAGGAAGCTGCGTATAGAATGATTCAAAATAATCTTGACCCTGATGTTGCAGAGCGCCCCGAAGATTTAATTGTGTATGGTGGATTAGGGAAAGCTGCGCGCAATTGGGAAAGTTTTGATTTGATTTTGAAAGCACTCATTGATTTGAATGATGATGAAACGTTGCTCATTCAATCGGGCAAACCTGTAGGCATTCTTCCTTCTCATAAAAATGCACCGCGGGTTTTAATTTCTAATTCCATGTTAGTTCCTAAGTGGGCAACATGGGAAGTGTTTCGCGAGTTGGATAAAAAAGGTTTGATCATGTATGGGCAAATGACTGCCGGCTCGTGGATCTACATTGGCTCACAAGGAATTGTGCAGGGCACTTATGAAACTTATCTGTCACTTGCGCGCAAACATTTTAATGCTTCAGGATTGAAAGGAAAACTAAATGTAACTGCAGGTCTCGGCGGAATGGGAGGTGCACAGCCTCTAGCAATTATTATGAATGAAGGTGTTTGCCTTGCAGCAGAGATGGAACAATGGCGCATTGAAAAAAGAATTGAAACGCGTTACCTCGATAAATGGACGAGCGATTTAGATGAAGCAATTAATTGGTCGCTCGATGCAAAAAAAAATGGTGAAGCAATCTCCATTGCTTACTGCGGAAATGTGGTTGACCTGTTGCAGCGAATGATTGACCGAAACATAACACCCGATACACTCACCGATCAAACTTCGGCGCACGATGAACTCATTGGATATTTTCCAGTAGGGCTTTCAGTTACAGATGCAAAAGATCTTCGAGAAAAAAATCCCGAAGAGTATATTTCTCGCTCACTTGATACCATGGCAAAGCATGTGAACCAAATGCTCGAGTTACAAAAACGCGGTGCCATCACTTTTGATTATGGAAATAATTTGCGCGGTCAGGCGCATGATAGGCGTGGTGTAAAAAATGCTTTTGATTTTCCGGGCTTTGTGCCTGCATACATTCGCCCGTTGTTTTGTGAAGGCAAAGGTCCCTTTCGCTGGGTAGCATTGAGTGGTGATGAAGAAGATATTTATACTACCGATAAATTGTTGATGGAATTATTCCCCGACAATGTTGGACTGCATCGCTGGCTGAAATTGGCAAAAGAAAAAATTGCATTTCAAGGATTGCCTGCACGAATCTGTTGGCTCGGCATGGGAGAAAGAGAAAAGGCAGGACTTGCGTTTAATGAATTGGTGCGCACAGGAAAAGTAAAAGCACCTCTTGTAATTGGCCGCGATCATCTTGACACAGGTAGTGTTGCATCACCCAATCGCGAAACAGAAGCAATGCTCGACGGCAGTGATGCCATCGCAGATTGGCCGGTGCTCAATGCGCTCATTAACACAGCAGGCGGCGCATCATGGGTTTCATTGCATCACGGTGGTGGCGTGGGAATGGGATATTCCATTCATGCAGGAATGGTGATTGTTGCTGACGGAACTGATGATGCAGCAGCACGATTGAAAAGAGTTTTGCATAACGATCCCGCAATGGGAGTTATTCGCCATGCCGATGCAGGGTACGATGTGGCGAAAGATTATGCAAGAAGATTTGGGTTGGATTTAGAGGAGCGGTTGAAATGAAAATTGTAATTTTGAATCACAATGAAAGAGACCATCAATATTGATCCTGAAATTCTTGGAGGCACTCCGGTTTTTGCAGGAACAAGAGTGCCCATTAAAAACCTCTTCGATCATTTAGAAAATGGAAAGAGCATTGATTTTTTTCTTGATGATTTTAATGGCGTAAAACGTGAACAGGTAATTAAAGTGCTTGAATTATCAGAACGACTTATCAATTCATCTTCAAGAATTCTAAATAAAAATTTTGCTTGATGAGTGTGTTACGAAACACTTGAAACCATTCCTGAGCAGTAAAGGTCATGATGTAATTACTGTTTCAGAGATGAAGTGGAATGGAATAAAAAATGGTGAGTTGCTTAAAATAGCAGAGGCATCAGGGTTTGAAATTCTACTCACCATTGATAAGAATATTAAATACCAGCAATCACTTTCACAAAGAAATATAGTTTTGGTAATATTCGATTCATTTTCAAGTAGTGTAGAAATGTTGCGAAATTTTTATACCCTTATTTGAGGAAGGAATTACTTCTTATCAAAAAGGACAGATTTATCTTCTTCAACTGAAAAGTTATAAAGAGAATTCGATATTGATTGCAGGATTTAATTTGCAATTGGAAAAATTCTTTTATGTAAGTTATATGCTGATGCAGGGTACGATGTTGCGAAAGATTTTGTGAGAAGGTTGAAATAATTTTCTCTTATTTCCTCTTTTCTGATTTCAATGAATCAGGAAATTCATGATGTAATTTTTCTTCAAAATAATGTTTGAGAATATGCTCTGAATTGATCGCATCGCTTTCAAACTTACTGAAGAGAGTAAGAACTGCAATAACCGGGACTTGTTCAAAGTTTCTTGCTGTCCATGTAGAGTCGGTGATTATTTTTGGACCTACAGGAATTCCTAGTGGTATTTGTTGGGATAAGTTTGATCTATCTATTGAATCTACTATAAGATGAAGAAACTGGTTTCTTGTATCTTGTATAAGATGATATAACATTTTCCCATTTCCTTGTTCTACCATGAGTTTCGTTGACGACTTCAGGTTGGCATCATTATATAGAGTGCCAAGGTTGTTTGACCAATTTCCGTCAGTATGACGTTTTCCATTTTTATCTATCCATCCTCCACTTGACTCAATGATTTTCCTTTTTAATTTTTGTACAGTATCAATAAAATTTTGAGTCACTACTAATTCAATTCCTGCAAGGTTATACCAATTAATGGTATTAGTGCTGTCGAGATGTTGATTGATTTCTTTGAATGAGTCAATGGGTGATCTGAATTGACATTCAATATTTGCAGCAATTATCGCTACTAGTAATATTATAGACAGTGTTTTCATTTGATACTTATTGATCAAACCCCGCCATCACAAAATAAAAAATACTCCACCAATCATAGTCGCGGGTCATGTAAAGTTTGAAAGGGCCTTCAATTGTTTTCCGCTCACCGCTTTCAAGAATGGCATCGTACTTCACCATTCCTTCGCAATGCCCTATGCCTTGTTGCTTGCCATCTTCACTATCATTCAATTGAAATTTCACTTCAAAAATGTGATACATACAATCTTCGAATGAGCGGTACGAATCAAATACCAACTGAATTTTATTCAGGATTTCTTCTTGATTCAAAATCGTTGCATCGGGTTGAATAAAATGTGACACCACTCCGTGTTTCATCTTTTCTGATGAGCGCTCAAACCATGCACCTAAAAAATCCATCGTTTGCTCAGTAATTTCCTGCTCATGATCGGGGTGAAATTCTTCATAGATAAAATTAGAAATCATTTCAGGAACAATCAGAGGATCTGTTTCATGCTCAAATAGTTCTTCTGTGATGAAGCGGTATTTAAAACGATCATCACGCTCGCGAATAAAAGCTACATTCAATTTTTTTTCTTCAAGAAGATTCAGCAAACGGTTCCATTCATTTTCAAACGCAGCATCGTCCAGATTTTTTTCCTTTTCAAATTCAGGGTTGCCTAACATTGTCACCACTTTCACGGGAGTGTATTCAGTTTTCGTGTATTGCTCCTCAAATGAAAGCACATTTTTCAAAAACTCATTTTCAATTTCGGGAGGTAAATCACTGCTACCGCCCGACAGGCCACCGAACTGTGCTTGAATTTTTAATTTCATCAATTCATTCTCTTCGCGAATTTCTTCTTCTGTTCGCTCGCCGTTGTCTAAAGGGTTATCTTCCTTGTTCATGATTATATTTTTTTAAGTGAAGAACTTTAAATCGAAATATAAATGTAACACTTCACAAAACATCTTATTTACTTTCGGCGTAAATTATTTTTCATGAACATCCTCATCACCGGCGGCGCCGGATACATTGGTACTGAACTCATTAATAAGTTATCGAAGAATAATTCCGTTGATCAACTAATTGTATATGATAACCTTAGCCGTGGCAACTATAATTTTTTTCTTGGAAAAAACGGGGATTCAAAAAAAATAAAATTTGTAAATGGTGATATTCTCGATTCACGCTCTATAAGAAAAGTGTTGAAAGGAATTGATGTGGTCTATCACCTCGCTGCAAAAGTGACTACACCATTTGCAAATATTGATTCACACTTCTTCGAGCAGATCAATCACTGGGGTACTGCGGAATTAGTTTACGCCATTGAAGAAAGCAAAGTGAAGAAAGTAATTTTTACTTCGAGCGCTTCTATTTACGGAAGCAGTTCGGTTCCTTCAACAGAAGAAACACCGCCGCATCCAACAAGTTTTTATGGCATATCAAAACAAAGAGGAGAGGAGCATGTGGTGAGATTATTTGAAAAGATTCCAACCGTAATTGTGCGTTGTGGTAATGTTTATGGTTATAGCAAAAGCATGCGCTTTGATGTAGTGATCAATCGCTTTATGTTCGATGCACATTTTGCAGGAAGAGTAACTATTAACGGCAGCGGAACGCAGTCACGTTCTTTCATTCACATCAGCAAAGTTGCACATGTGCTTGCCGAGTTGTTGAATACCGAAGTGCCTTCGGGCATTTATAATCTGAGTGATAAAAATTTGGAGATACTCGATATTCTTTCATCACTTAAAAATATTTACCAAGATCTCGAATACTTCCACATCAACCAACACATTACCATGCAAGAATTAAAAGTGGAGCCAAGGAGCAAACTCTATCAATTCATTTCATTACCCATATCATCATTAGAAGATGAGTTGAAGAATTTCAGAGAGCAGTTTGCATTTTAAAACTATTAGGAAAAAATGAATTGCTGTTTTTAGCAACGAAAAAAAACCATTCTTGAAAAACTCATTCAACCTTATTGCTCCGTTTTACGATTCGCTTTCATCTTTGGTGTATGGCAAAAATCTAATCAATGCGAAGAAAGCATTCCTGAATAAAATTTCATCCGGCTCGCAAATTTTGTTGATGGGTGGCGGCACTGGAAATATTTTGAATGAGTTATTCCATTCAGTTCCTGATATTACCATTGATTTTGTGGAGCCATCAAGTGCGATGATTGAAATAGCAGAGAAGAATCTCACTGCTCAGTTTCGTTCGCAGGTAAATTTTGTTTGCGGCGATCATCATTCAATTCCCAAAGAAAAAAAGTTTGATGTGGTCACCAGCTTTTTTGTGATCGATTGCTTCAAACAAAATGAAGCAATTGAATTCGGAATTGCAATTACTTCAAGACTAAAAGAAAATGGAGTATGGCTATTTTCAGATTTCTTCTATACCAATAACAAGTTGCAACATTTATTGATCTGGGTGATGTACCGTTTCTTTAAAGTGATTGCAAAAATATCTTCCAATAAATTACCTGATTATGAGTTGCTGTTTCAGCAATTACATTTTTCGGTTGAAGAAGAAAAAACTTTTATGAAAGGAATGATTCAAACTAAAGTATTACGTCGGGCTACTTCACAATCGTAATCTTTTGAATATTCTTATATCCTTCACTCATAAATTCAACGAAATAAATTCCATCGGGTAATTGATTACCAAGCGAAATATGTTTATTGAAAACATTTGAATTAATTCCAATTGATTCTGAAAAAATTATCTTGCCTAATAGATCTCTAACCATAATTGCGCCTTCACTGCCGCGCATAAAATTGTGAAATACAACTTCAAAATTGCCATCATTTGGAACAGGGTGAATCGAGATCACCTTTTCAGATATATTGTTTTCTTCATTGATCAATCTACAAGATTTTGTAACATTTGTTGCAGCAGAAGTTTTGCTGCAACCATCTGTATTTGTGATTTTTATTTTATAGGAGCCTGCAGAGGTTGCAGTATAAGTTATGTTAGTTGCACCTGAAATCTTTGCACCATCTTTCTTCCATTGATAAGTATAACCACTGCCTGAACTGGCTTGCAGCGTTACACTTCCTGCTATACAGATATCGAGATTGCCAATAGCAGTAATGGTTGCAGTTGGCTGATTGAGGCGATTTAATATTGTTTCATTACTAGTTGCGCTACAGCCATTACTCGAGGTAATTTTTACTGAATAATGCCCGCTTTCATTTTGGGAGGTTGTGTATGTTGAGGTAGTTCCACCACTAATAGCAACTCCACCTTTCAACCATTGATAGGTATTACCTGCAACTGCTGTTGAAGTGAAAGTAATTTTAACACCCTTGCATTCTGTTATAGTGCCGGATGGCGTAATGTTTACATTGGGCGATGAATTTATAGTTAGTGAAATTGAAGAAGATGTTGAATTACAATAAGCA
>JAJAYG010000266.1 GCA_026786335.1 Chitinophagales bacterium
GGGTAATGCTTTTCTAACTACCTCAGGAAAATCAGAACCGAATACTCTTGAAAGCCAGTAGAGATATTCGCGATAATGCTGATTAGAAACTTCGGTTTGATCCATGTAAAATGAAGCAATGGTCATTTTTCTTGGAACGTTATCATAATCATAAGTAACATTTTGCTCAGTATTGCCTGCAACATAAGAACCGCCGATTACCAACTGAAGGTTTGGTCCGGTTTCTTGCCCCGGATAATCATGCACTTCAAAACCACCCCACTTGGTATCGTTATAATTCCAACCGGTAGCCATTGATTTGTCTTTACCATGAAAGATACAGGAATTTAAAAGCATTAAGCCTGTGACTCCGGTAAAAAGCAACAAGCTTTTCATCATATTATTATTGTTAGGCATTGTATAAGAAGATTGAGTTTCAAAAAATAGGTAAACGCAAATGTAAATTTTTTATTTCAATGAAGAATGAAAATTGAAAAAAGTGGTATGTTTTGAAGCGTAAGCAATTTCTTTATTCGAAATGAAAGGATGTTTGTTTCAAAAAATATCGGGGCAATCAGTAAATCTTCCTCTTTGTTTCTTGTATTTTATTTTTTTTGAGTCATGTAAATTCACCATCAGGGATAATTCATGTGTTCCGGCGGAACCTGATAATGATGAAATGTTTGCATCGAAACTGTAACCAAATTTAAATACTCCTTTTTTTATCCCTGTCATCAATATGAAAGCATCGGCATTCGCAAAGGTTGTTCGGTAATAGAAACCGCTATATAAAACGCCTACACCAAAAATAAATCCTGCATTCAGTTGATTGAAATTTGCTTGTTGAGCAAACATTAAATTAGGTGTAAAATAAACCGGGTTGCTTAACTTGTTTTTATTGGAATGAAATTCAAATCCCGCATTAAGCCCCCACCTTATTGGCAATGAACTGCTTTGCAAGGTGATAAAAGATTCATCGGGCTGTGTAATATGTTTGATAGTAAATCCGCCAAAAAATTTTCTTGTATAGATCAAAGCACCAAATCCAAAATCGGCAAACGTTTGAGAACTAACATCAGGCATATCTGCCGATCCGGTAGAAATAATTGTTCCGTCGAGAGGATTAATGTTCTCATTAAAAACCAATCGGTTAACATCAATTCTTTTTTGAACCACTGAAATTTGAGCACCTGCATTTAATGCAAAGCTTCGGCTTAAATTAATTTGGTAGGCATAACTGCCATTTATAGAATTGCCGATGTATAAACCATTTGCTTGCCTGTCACTTACAACTGAAAATCCAATGCCTCCGTTTAAATCATTCACTTGTTGATCATAAGATGCGGCATAAGAGATATAGGCATTTCCTAAACCAGCCCATTGATTTCTGTAATTTAGAATGAATCGCGGCCCCAGGTTAACACCGGTAAAGGCAGGGTTCAAATAAGTAGGTGCGTTTAAAAATTGACTGAATTCTAAATCCTGAGCAACCAATATTATTGGAGCATTCAAAAGAAATAGTAATATTGCAGTCAACTTTATTTTCTTCACGCTAATCGAAAGTTATTTGTAATTTTAAATTTCTACACAAAATATATTAGTGGAGAGGTCGTTATAAACGACAATTTTACCAAATCATTTTTTAATAAACCTGTTAGCCATGAGAAAAATTTCTTTCTTGCTATTGTTATGCATACCATGCTTTACTGCCTTTGCGCAACAAGTAACCTCAACGCAAAAAAATCTTATTTGGTCTGATACGCTGCGCAAAATTGAATTTTCAGATTTTAATATGCATGCCACTCAATATTTTAAAGGTGCAGCTTATGACGAAGCGCAATTCGACTTTCTCCCATATTTTTTTCAAACCATGGCGTTACCAAATGATGGTGATCTTACCATTGTGCTTACTGATGAAACGTATGCTGCGCTTAAAGATCAACCGGGAAGATCAATCTCAATTTCTGATAACAAGATTCAAAGCACTCCAATAGTTAAAGTTGGAAAAGGTTATCAAAGAGGAAAATCTTACGCAAATATTTCTATTCTTCCTTTTAGAAAAAATAATGCAACCGGCGAAATTGAAAAGCTCATTTCATTTAAATACCAGATTAATATTACTCAAACCTTTTCTGCAAACACCAGAGGTGATAGTTACTCGGCACAATCAGTTTTAGCAACCGGTAACTGGTATAAGATTGCAGTAACGAATGATGGGGTGTATAAAATCACAAAATCATTTCTTCAAGACCTTGGAATTGATGTAGGTTCACTTGACCCGAGAAATATAAGAGTGTATGGCAATGGTGGTGGTATGTTGCCCGAAGCAAATGCAACTTTCCGTTACGATGATTTGCATGAAGATCCCATTTACGTTGCAGGTGAAAGTGACGGCAGGTTTGATGATGGTGATTATGTTTTGTTTTATGGAATGGCTGCTGATCGTTGGAGATTAGATGCAACAACAAAAAAATTTGTGCATACCAGAAATCTATTTACCGACTCTGCTTTCTATTTTATTAATACTGATTTAGGTGCTGGAAAAAGAATTGCAAATCGTGGTGCCGATGCAGGATCACCAAATTATTTTGTAAGCACTTTTGATGACCATGCATTACACGAAGTTGATCTTGAGAATTTTCTTTTTAGCGGCCGTGCCTGGTATGGTGAAGCTTTTGAGTTTGAGACAACACAGTCTTTTCCTTTTTCAATGCCATCGCTGGTTACCTCAACCCCAGTGAGTGTGGTGGTTTCTTTTTTAGCAAAGAGTATTTATGCTTCTAATACTGTTAATGTTTCAAACAACGGACTACAATTTACCACAGCTTCTATTGATAAAATTTGTTCAGACTATACCTGTCCGGTTGGAAATGAAAAATCTATGAGCGGAAGTTTTACTTCAACATCACCTTCGTTCAATATTGATATTCAATTTGTACGCAATGCAGATGATGCACAAGGCTGGCTTAATTACATTGAAGTAAATGCACAACGCAACTTAACATGGTCGGGTTTGCAAACAAATTTCAGAAGCATAGGTGCAACGGTAGTTGATAATGTTTCGCAGTTTACCATCGACAATGCAAACAGCTCAATTTTAGTTTGGGATGTAACTGATCCGGTAAATCCACAATCGCAAATTGCAACACTTAATGGATCGCAACTTCAGTTCACAACAAAAACTGATACGCTGCGCGAGTATGTGATGTTTATTAATTCTGAAGGATACACGCCAACGGCAATAGGAAAAATAAACAACCAGAATTTGCACGGATTAGCTGCGGCAGATTTAATTATTGTTACCCCTTCATTCTTAAACAGCCAGGCGCAAGACCTTGCAAATTTTCATATTTCGAATGATGGAATATCTTCAATGGTGGTAAATATTGATCAATTGTACAATGAGTTTTCTTCGGGCAACCCCGACATGACAGCGATAAGAGATTTTGTTAGAATGTTATACAAGCGTGCAAATGGTGATACGGTTACCATGCCTAAATACTTGCTTATGTTTGGTGATGGCTCTTATGATAATAAAGGGATTGATGTGGCAACTAAAGGCGTGTTGCCAACTTATCAAAGTGCAAGCTCATTAAGCCCCACGAGTTCATTTGTATCGGATGACTACTATGCTTTTTTAGATGACAATGAAGGAGGTAACATTCTTGACATAAATGCAAAGATGGATATTGCAATTGGTCGGCTGCCGGTTAATGACGTAGCGCAAGCAACTGACGTAATCAACAAAATAAAAATCTATGAATCTCCCCAGTCATTCGGTAACTGGCGCAACGTTATAACTTTTGTTGACGATGATCAGGATAATGATGTGCACGTTGATGACTGCGATGAAATTGCACAAGAAGTAAGCACAACCTATCCCGTTTATAATATTGACAAAATATACCTCGATGCGTATCAGCAAATTTCAGTTCCCGGCGGAACACGCTACCCCGATGTAAATGTTGCAATCAACAATCGCATTTGTTCAGGAACTTTGTTGATGAATTATGTAGGGCATGGCGGTGTAGGTGGTTGGGCACATGAACGTGTATTGAGTATTAATGAGATAAACAGTTATACCAACCTTTATAAATTACCGGTATTTGTAACGGCCACTTGTGAGTTTAGTAAATATGACGAACCATCAATTACATCTGCAGGCGAATCTCTTTTATTAAATGCAGGTGGCGGTGCCATTGCGATGATCACTACGGTACGGCTTGTTTATTCTTCAGCAAATAAATTAATGAATGAAGCTTTTATGACAAACGTATTTGTTCCCGATGCTAACGGAATTGTTCCCCCGATCGGTGAAGTTTTGCGCCAGGCAAAAAACAGTATCAGTGGTGACGTAAATAATCGGAAGTTTACTTTACTCGGTGATCCTGCCATTAGAATGGCAAATCCTGAATTTAATGTAAACACTACTTCCATTAATGGCCATGTGATCAATGGAGCAATAACCGATACTTTAAAAGCGTTACAGAAAATAACGATTGCAGGTACCGTGAATGATATTGAAGGAAATATTATGACTGATTTTAACGGAACACTTTATCCAACAATTTATGATAAGTTTCAAAACTATCAAACATTAAAAAATGATGCTGATAGTAAAGTCAAAAATTTTCTATTGCAAAAAAATGTGATTTATAATGGTAAAGCAAGCGTAAAGAATGGCGCATTTACTTTTTCATTCATAGTACCTAAAGATATCTCCTACTTATATGGGAAAGGAAAACTTAGTTACTATGCCGATAACGGAACCGTTGATGCTCATGGCTACAGAAATGATGTAACCATTGGTGGAATTTCTGATACAAGTGAAGTTGACCTTAATGGCCCGCAGGTAAAAGTTTTTATGAATGATGAAAAATTTGTGCAGGGTGGAATTACCAATACCGACCCAAACATACTTGTAAGACTGTTTGATTCAAGTGGTGTAAATACGGTAGGTACAGGAATAGGTCATGATATTGCCGGCACTTTAGACAACGATCAAAAAAATATTTTAGTGATGAACGAATTTTATTCTTCCGATCTCGACAGTTACACATCGGGTGAGGTGCGCTACCCGCTAACGAACCTTGCCGAAGGATATCAC